>NZ_JAEQCI010000012.1:26262-127271 GCF_020738565.1 Microcoleus sp. PH2017_12_PCY_D_A
TTTGTAGTCGGGACTTCAGTCCTTTGTTTTCTTACTTAGGAAGAAGGACTAAAGTCCTCACTACGAACAGGTTTTTTCGTAAAAGTAAGGGCGATCGCACTTTTAATTTACACGATCGCCCTTTGCTCAACTAACAAGGTTATTTAAAGCTTGTAAAGATTAATTCCAGCTTCCTTAGCCATAATTTCCAAACCCTTGTGCTCCAAGGTTTTAATCGCCTTCGTAGAAAGGTGTAACTTTACCCAACGCTTCTCCTGGGGCCACCAAATCCGTTTCCACTGCAAATTAGCGCCTTGCAACTTATGAGTGCGGTGGTGCGAGTGAGAAACCGCAAAACCGTTGTTCGCCTTCTTGCCCGTTAGCTGACATTTCCGTGACATATTGCCCTCCAGACTACTTGTTTTTGATGCAGCCTTTCATTATAGCTGAAGGAAGAAGGAAGAAGGAAGAAGGAAGAAGGAAGAGGGCTTGAGTTATTAGTCCAGGACGCAGAAACTGGGTTTTTTGGAAAAACCCGGTTTCTAAAACCCGGAAATCAACTCTGACTCCCCCCCTGGTTCAAGGGGGGGTTGGGGGGGGGTTCTTACATTGCACGCTCAGTCAATTTTGTCAAGACGTGGTTCGATCGCTCAACAAAATCCTTCATCCCTTCAGCATCGAAACCCTTCTGGGCCATCAAAGCCAAGTCATAAACGTGATGACAAATCATGCTGGCCAACTGCGCCGACGGAGACTCGCCACCGCCTTGAATAATCGCACCCTGACTCAAACTCGCCAGATTTTGAATCAGCGGGTGAGACGTATTCACCAGCAAAACGTGTTCTTCGGGGAATTCGGCCGCTTGCTGTTGCAATAGCGCCGTCATATCGCGCATCCGGCGCAAAGCTTCGGGTAACAGGACGATCGCAGGTGGCGCCCCCTCCGCAGAGTCAGATTTCAACGCTTCAGTGCGGATATTTACTTTCGGCTTATTGAGAGCAGTTTGGAACATTTCTTTAACTTGTTCGCTGCGAGTTTTGTTCGTCGCCGGATCGACAATTTCCGCTTCTTTTTCTTTGTCAATTAGCGTGTCGTCGATGTCGGAATCCACCCGCGAGAATTTGACATCTGAATATTCGCGTTCCAAGAAACTGATAAAGTGCGTGTCGATGAAAGAATCCATAAACAGCACTTCTAAACCCTGGCTTTTGTGCAGGGCGACATAAGTTGCTTGCGACGCTGGTTCAGTGCAGTAAAACACCCGATTTTCGTGGCGTTTTTGGTTGCGTTCCAAATACTCTTTCAGCGTCGTGTAAGGTTGCGTCGAAGTAGAACTGTCCGATTTCGGAGTTACATCTTGCCACAAATCTCCGTCCTCAGTTTGCACTTGCACTTCGGGCGTTGCACTTTCTGGCTTTTCTGCTGTTGGTTCGTAGGTGCTGCGGTAGATTAAGATATCTTCGACTTGCTTTTTGAACTTGTCATCGTTGAGAGTTCCAAACTTGACAAAAGTGCCGATATCTTGCCAGCAGCGGATGTACTCGTTGCGGTCATCGCGGTAGAGTTCTTTCAGGCGATCGCCCACTTTTTTCGCAATATAATCAGCGATTCTCCGCACGGTCCGATTGCTTTGCAAAGAACTGCGAGAAACGTTCAGCGGAATATCGGTACTGTCAATGACTCCCCGCAGCGGCATCAAGAATTTCGGGATGATTTCTTCGCAGTGATCGCTGACAAAAACCTGATTGCAGAACAGCTTAATATTGCCTTGGGTGACATCGACATCCGGCCGCAGTTTGGGAAAGAAAAGAATGCCGTTGACAATAAAAGGATAATCTGTATTCAGGTGTACCCACAGCAGCGGCTCATCTTGGAACGGGTAAAGATAGCGGTACAGTTCTAAGTAATCTTCTTTTTGCAAATTGCTGGCTGATTCCCGCCAAATTGCTTTGTGCTTGTTGAGTTGCTCTCCCTCAAATTTGATGGGAACCGGCATGAAATCGCAGTAGGTTTTAATTAACTGCTTGATGCGGCTGGGTTCTACATATTCCTGTTCTTCATCTTGAAGTGTCAGAGTAATTGTAGTTCCGCGTTCAGTCCGAGCGGATTCTGATAGTTCAAAAGCGGGGGAACCGTCGCAAGACCAATGTACTGCTTGGGAACCTTCTTTGTAAGAAAGGGTTTCAATATCTACTTGCTTTGCTACCATGAAAGATGAGTAGAAACCGAGACCGAAGTGACCGATAATTGCGTCGTCGCCGCTGCCTTGATATTTTTGAATAAATTCTTCGGCGCTGGAGAAAGCGACTTGGTTGATGTATTTTTTTACCTCGTCGGCGGTCATGCCGATGCCGTTATCGGAAATTGAGAGGGTTTTGTTTTCTTTGTCGATCGCAATGTTGATTTGGGGTTCGCCCATATCGCCGCTGTATTCGCCGGAACGGGAAACCATTTTGAGTTTGGCAATGGCATCGACGGCGTTAGAAATTAGTTCCCGCAAGAAAACTTCGTGGTCGGTGTATAGCGACTTCTTGATAATCGGGAAAATATTCTCGGTATGGATTGAGATTGTTCCCTGTTCTAAAACTGTCATAATTCTTCGGTGATAATTGTGAGAAATTAACTGTCAACTGTCAACTAAGAGGGCGGGCACGGGGGCACCGCCCCTACAATTGTCAACGGTCAACTGTCAACTGACTATTTAATGATTTTGGGCGATCGCGCTATCTTCTGCAAAAGGGATTACCCTAAAAAGACGATTCGGTTTCCCTCACATAGTAGCTCACAAAGGCAACCGCAGGAGAAATGTGCTACCAGAACCCAATTCGCTGCGGGCGCTGAGGCTGCCGCGGTGCGCCGTGGCGATCGCGCGGGCGATCGCCAATCCGAGTCCCGAACCGCCTGTATGGCGCGATCGATCGCTGTTGACTCGGTAAAATCGATCGAATATGCGCGCTAAATCAGCCGCCGCTATCCCAATCCCGGTATCTTGTACCTGAATTATCGCCTCTTGGTGAGTGCAATCTAAGATTACTGTGACTTTTCCAACCGCCGGAGTGTATTGAATGGCGTTGACAATTAAGTTAGTAACGAGGCGGTAAAGTCGATCGGCATCTCCGACAACATTCAATGGCTGCTGTACGCGGATTTCGGATGTTAGCGCTACCTGGGAGGCGATCGCCAAAGCCGCCAATTCCTCGACTAAATCGCCCACCAAGTCGTTCAAACAACAAAGCTGAGGGCGATCCTCTTCGAGGGCTTCGCTAACGGATTTTGCTTGATAGTCCATCCGCGCCAAGAGTAACAAATCAGTCACTAACTGAGTCAATCGTCGGTTTTGGCGATCGACAGTCCGCAAAATTTCCCGCGCTTCTTTCTCATCCAATTGTGGCATCAACAGCGCCGATTCTACAGTTGCTTGGGATGCCGCTAAAGGAGTCCGCAATTCGTGGGCAGCATCCGCTGTAAACTGTTGGATTTGTCGGTAAGAAGAATAAATCGGTTTCATCGCCAATCCTGCCAGCCACCAACTAGAAAAACCAACCAAAATTAATGCTGTCGGCAATCCCAATTTCAAAATTAATCTCACTGTACTGAGATAATTATTGAAGTCTTGCAAACTCCGCCCTACTTGAAAATATCCCCAATCTTCCAGGGTGTTAGTGTGCAGAGATACAGAGATTTGATGATAAATATTGCCTTTGCTGTCAGCGATTGTTTGCCAGTATTGAGAGTTAAATTTTGGAGGCAATGTTTCGGGATAAGCGCCTGCTGTTGCAATCAATTTCCCTGAATTGTTAAATAAACTAATATAGTAATAGCTTTGGTTGAGCGCGCTTAAACTATGGCGATCGGCTAACTGTTCTTTAACGCCGTTAACTCCAATTACGCGGAGGTTTGGCAAAAGTTCATTGACGATTGGTTCTAGGCGTCCGGGCTGCTGTAGCTTGATTTCGAGGCTATCGTGGAGTGTCCCCGCTACCGATTCTAGTTCGCGATCGATGGCGATCCAGTGCGCGTGGGCGATCGCCTTATATACTCCAAATCCCAGCAAGCTTAAAATCAAACCCATTACGGCCGCATAGGAAAGGGCTAATTGCCAGCGAGTTCGGTTAAATAGTTTATTTTGATTCATTTAAACTTACATTTTATCTAATTATCAAAAACAGGCAAGATGCCTGTTCCACAAAACTTTAACTTATTTATAGACAGAGTTTAAGAACCAGTCAAAGAACCAGTTAACTGGTTATTTCTTAGTCCGCGGAGGCGGACATTGTTTGTGTAGCGGTTTCAACCGCCGAGTCTAAAAGGAATTTTGAACGCAGAATTTAACTTCTCATCCGGTATCCGACGCCGTGGACAGTTTCAATTAAATTCGCGCAGCCAACGGATTCGAGTTTGCGCCGCAGCAAGCGCACTTGAGCGGCGACTACATTGCTAAAGGTATCTGCGCTGGCTTCCCATATCTGATTCCGAATTTGGTCGGTGGTGACAATTTGGTTCGGATGTTTCATCAAATATTCTAACAGTTGAAATTCTTTGTTAGTCAGCGAAATTGTTTGGTTTGTGCCGCTTTGATTGAGATGATAAGCCGTGCGACTACCGCAATCTAAGGCGAGATTGCGGATTTGTAGCTGTTGGGGCTGTATTTGGGGCGATCGCCTTTGCAACGCCCGCAACCTTGCTAACAGTTCCGCCATCCCGAAGGGCTTGACTAAATAATCGTCAGCCCCTGCATCCAATCCCGCCACTTTATCTTCCATCCTGTCTTTGGCTGTCAGCATCAAAACTGGCAAAAAACTGTGTTTGGCGCGCAATCTTCGCAGCAATTCTATTCCCGACAATCCTGGAAGCAACCAGTCAAAAATGGCTAGGGTGTATTGCGTCCAATGACTATCTAGATATTCCCAAGCTTCATTTCCGTCCTGGGCCCAGTCAACTATGTACTTTTCTTGCTTCAAAGTGCGATCGATCGCCTTTCCCAAATCTGGCTCATCTTCAACTAGCAAAATTCTCATAAAAAGTAACCTTATGCCGCGCTAGGTATGTAGTTGCGCTGTCTTCGCTCAAGCGCAACTACGTACCTTTTGAAAAGTACCAATTGCTCAGTAAGTTTGAATCCCAACTCTACCGAGGGGAATCTCTGCGTTTATTCCCACCATTTTACCAGATATTGCATAGGCCCAGTTGTACCTGTAACCGCGTGTCTGAATGCCGCGCATATAAATTGAGATTGTGGTGTCAGGCGCGACTGGTTGAGCAAAAACTACGGTGGCTTTCTGGTTGTTGAGAGATACTTGAGTCTCTATTTTTTGATTGGATTGATTTTTTACCTCGATTCCTCCACGGATGCTCAGAGCGTCTGGAAGGGCGATCGCAATTTCCGAAAGCGCTCTTCCCTCAACCTGAATATCAAAACGATGGGTAGCACCCTGAAAACCCGCTCTATTAGGAGTTGCAGCGCTACCAAGCAGGTGAGGAACATTAGCTTTTTGCATGGCTCCTCCCGCAATAGTAGCAGGGGCATTAGATGCAAGGATGAGGGTAAATGCAGCAGCATAAATTAACTTTTTCATCGCGGTAATCCCTGACAACTTAACTAATTGGTGTTCTTATTTATTAGTTTTGCTGTCAAAAATGAAATATAGATGAAATTCTAGATACTTAAAAGTTAATTATCAATACTTCGGACAGTTTTTTAACGGCCCTGTAAGCCTTGCGGAGGAAGCCCTGCCACTTTTTACGCATTTTTTGAAACGAGTGCGCGCTTGCTCAAACGAAAGAAAAAATAGTCCAGCATATAGCCAGTAAGGGTTTCGGAGACTTAACTATATCTAAAACTGTCCGAAGTATTGATTATTGGATTATAACTTAACAAGATTTAAGCAGGGGTGGCTAGAAACCCGGTTTCTACGAAAATCTTGCGTTTAGTAACGATAAATTTACGAAGAAACCGGGTTTCTGAGATCGTTGTGCGTCCAGGACTATTAACAAAAACCCGATGGAACAAACCGAGTATCCACAAATAAATTTAACTCAAATTACTGAGTGAATGTAAAACGACCGTCCACTTTTTCTCCGTTAATATCCGCATTCATTTTCACAGGATATTGTCCGGCCTCTTTAACTGGAAATACAACAGTATAATGTTTGCCTTCAGGATCGTATTTGAGAGCTAGGGTTTGCTGCTTTCCATTCGGCAACTGCACTTGAGCAGAAACTTTTGCGTTAGGGACTGGTGCGTGTGCGTCGCCTTTTTGCAGATAAAAATCTAAGTGAGTTCCAGTAGATTCTTTCTCAGCTACAAACTCTAAATGGTAAGCTCCAGACTCGACAACTTGACCCCCTTTACTTGCTTGAGGATGAGCCGTTTTATCAGTTGCACCAGGAGCAGCGGCGGGAGCGGAAGAGGCAGGTTTTGAAGCAGCAGGAGGGGGTGTTGAAGTGATTTTTGTATCGCTTGCTTCGTCGCCTTTACCGCAAGCTCCTAAAAACAGCAATCCGACACTGGCTAGAATAATTAAACTTGATTTTAGCGGTTTCATGTGGTTTATTATTTGCGAACAATGATTTGTAAATTATGGCACTTTTAGACAGCAAGTCAAGGAAAATCATCAGAAAATTATTCATAGATTAGCCAGAATCGTTGCTAAAAAGCAGTGAGACCAGCTTTTTCATCTTCAACAGGTTCAGGTTCTTGAGGTCGTAAAAATCTCCCAAATTGAGCATACAAAGCTGGCAAAACTAGCAGAGTTAACGCCGTAGAAGTAAACAATCCTCCTAAAACTACGATCGACAAAGGTTGCAAAATTTCTTTTCCGGGCCCGCCCTCTAAGACTAAAGGTGCTAAACCCAAAGCAGAAGTTGAAGCGGTCATCAGGATGGCGTTGAGCCGTTCCATCGAGCCTTTGACGATAGCTTCTTTAAACGGCATTCCTTCAGCAAATTTAGAGTTATAGTTGTCTACTAACAGCAAGCCGTTGCGGGTAGCTACGCCGAATAATGTGACGAAGCCAACCAGGGAAGCGACGGAAATTATACCGCCAGTCAAAGCTACAGCAATTACTCCTCCGACTAATCCGAGCGGTAAATTAATCATAATCATCGCAGTTGAAGGAATTGACTTAACAGAAATGTACATTAATACTGTAATTACCAAAAAGGCGATCGCACTAAACACCATAATATTCTGTGAAGCCCTTTCTTCCGCCTCAAATTGACCGCCGTACTGGATAAAATAGCCAAAAGGTAACTGCACCTCCCGTTTGACTTTAGCTTGAATTTCATTCACAACCGATCGCAAATCCCTACCTTTGGCATTAGCCGCCGCCACAATCAACCGAGAAACATTCTCGCGATTAATCGTATTTGGGCCCGTACCGTACTTAACAGTCGCAACTTGCGCCAGGGGAATTTTATTACCGCTGGGAGTATCAACCAACAAATTCTGAATAGTTGCGAGGTTGTTTCTGGCTGACGGCTGCAACCAAACAACTAAATCAAAAGTTTGCTGTAGTTCCAAAACTTGCGATACAACTTGGCCATTTAAAGCAGTCTCAATTAGTTCTGAAAGCTCACCAATTTTCAAACCGTATCTCCCCGCAGCTTGGCGGTTAAACTTAATTTGAATTTGTGGCACGGGTACCTGCGGTTCGAGTTGCAAATCCACAATTCCCTGAACAGTTTTCATTTGCGCTTCAACTTGAGCACCGATAGTGCGAAGTTGATCCAAATCCGGGCCGAAAATTTTGACAGCAATTTGACTCCTGACACCGGACAAAACCTCATCCATGCGGTGAGAAATAAAACCGCCGATATTTGGTGCAACTCCCGGTAATTTCCCAAATTCCTGCCGCAAAGACTCCAAAGTTTTCGACCGATTTTTCATTCCTTCTTCGCTCAAACCGATATCAATGTGAGCTAAATTCACACCCGCAGCATCAGCATCGCCCGGAGCTCTGCCCGATCGCACTTGCACGTATTCAAATCTGCGATCGTCCTTAAGTGCATCTTCCAAAGCAAAAGCCGCGCTATCCGTTGTCTCCAAAGACACCCCCGGATAAAGCTGAATAGTATTGACCAAAGTTTGCTCCTGAAACTCCGGCAAAAATACCCGCCCAAAGGAAGGCAAAATAACTAATGCAGCCACCATACTAGCAGCAGCAAAAGCTAAAATAATTGCCGAATAGCGCATTGACAATTCAATAAAAAAGTGATATATTTTCTTGCAAAATCTTGGCAGCCAAGGTTCTTTGGCACTCATCCGTTTGGTCGGCAACAAAATAGCACAAAGAGCCGGAGAAATGAACAGCGATTCTAGACTAGAAATCACTACAACTATCAAATAACTAATTCCCATCGGCGTAAAAATCCGACCTTCAATACCGGGCAAACTAAAAATTGGCGAAAACACCACAATCCCAATTACCGTCGCTCCAATTAACGAATCGCGCACTTCTTGACTGCCGTCAAAAATCACATCCATCACCGGGCGCGGATGTACAGAAGCCGTGTTTTCTCGCAAATTGCGGTAGGTATTTTCGGCATAGACGATCGCATCGTCGATCGCAGTTCCGATCGCCACCGACAACCCACCCAAAGTCATCGTATTCAATCCCAATCCCAGCCAATACATCGCCAGCAGCCCGAAGAGCCAAGTTAGGAAGAAATCGAGCAAAACCACCGTCAGAGTGCGCCAATTCATCAAAAATGGGATGAGAATGATGGTGACAATGATACTGCCTTCCACTAAAGCCGATCGCACATTCTCCACCGAAGAATTGATATACTCTCCCTGCCGGAAAGTCACAGTAACTTTAATATCCTTGGGCAGAGCTTGCTGTACCTCAGCCATTGCCGCCTCAATCGCTTTCGTTACCGTCGGAGTATCAGCAATCGGCTGTCTGTTTACCAACACAATCACAGCTTTTTTACCGTTAAAACTGCCGTCGCCCCGCTTGATTGCAGCCCCAATCTTGACATCGGCGACATCACCAATTCTGACGGGCGTTCCTTGGCGAGAGGCGATCGCAGATTGCTGCAAATCTGCCACAGACTCAATCCGCCCCACGCCCCGAATTAACGTTTCGCGATCGGGCGTAATTAAATAGCCTCCCGGCGCGTTAACATTCGCAGCCTTCGCCGCTTCTGCCACTTGCTGCAAGGACACATTAAAAGCTTTCAACTTTGCAGGTTCTACTAATACTTGATACTGCCTTTGTTCGCCGCCGTAAGCCACGACTTGAGCAACGCCGGTAACTGCTAAAAGGCGATTTGTGACTTGCCAATCAACCAGACGGCGCACTTCCATCAGCGGAGTAGTTTCTGATGTAAAAGCATAGGTAATTACCAGCCCAACCGGAGAAGTAGTCGGAGAAATTTGTGGTGTTTTTACGCCAGCCGGGAGTTTGCTTTGAGCTTGCTGCAACCTTTCGGTTATTAACTGGCGCGCTTTATAAATTTCCGTTTCCCAATCGAAGATAACTTTAACAGCAGAAATGCCTACAGCCGAAGCCGATCGCACTGCTGTTACTCCGGGAGTTCCGTTAATTGCACTTTCGATCGGGAGTGTTACTAAAGACTCGATTTCTTCAGGTGCGAGGCCCGGTGCTTCCGTCTGAATTTCGACTTGCGGGGGTGCAAAAGGCGGGAAGACATCAAGGGACATTTTGGGGATGATATATAATGTCCAAAGACTAATAATAATGGTGGCGAGAACGACTAGCCAGCGGCGGTTGATTACCCATCTCAGAATTGTGCTGAACATTTTATTAGCCTAGAGTTTAGATATTTTTTAAGCAACCGCAAATAAAGATAAAAATTCGGTTTGTAGTGAGGACTTCAGTCCTCTAATAAAGGTTTTAGGGAATAAGGACTAAAGTCCTTACTACAAACCTGATTATGGTAATTAACCAGAAAAAACTCAAGCTCTTATTACAAATCTGATTGTGGGTAATTAACTACATCCGATATTGTTGCGATATCCAAGCATTTTTTTACTTCAAACTCTTGACTTCTGCCTCCTGAGTTTTAACGTGATGGTTGTCATTATGTAACAGCAATTTATCGTTCAACACTGGTTCAGATGTGGAAAAACCATTATTTGCAGAATCTGCTGTTATTGCTGGCAATTTGCGCCGTTTTCCCCAAAATACCCCTGCTGCAAAAAAAGTCACGGAGGCGATCGCAATTCCTCCCCCAATTCCCGCCCACAAAGACACGGGCAAATTATTCAAATTCACCTCTGTTACCTTGGGAGTTGCCTCTTTCTTTTCCTCGCTTGTTGATTGTTTGCTACCGCCCCGCAGAGATTGGGCGTAAAGTTGAGGCGCGCGCTGGGTTACAATCAAATCTCCATCGAATAAACCGCTCTTAACTTCAACTAAATCCCCAGCAGTTTGACCGACTTCAATGTCAACAGCTTGATAAGCATCGCCATTTTGGACGTAAACAGTCTTTTTACCGCTAACATCCACTACCGCCGCACTCGGAATTGCTAAAACATTTGTGGCAGTTTTGTCGGTTAAAATTTCCAACTCAGCAAACAGTCCGGGCTTTAATTCGCCGTTACTATTATCTAGTTCTGCTTTCACCGGTACAACTCGCGTTTCTCCTTCGACGGATGAGCCAATTAAGGTGATTTTTCCTTTGAAAATCCGATCGCCCAAATGAGCAACTTTTACCCTAACTTCCTGGCCTTGTTTTACCTGATTCAAGTCTTTTTCGTAGATGTTAGCGGTGGCAAAAACGCGGCTGTCATTTAAGAGGCTCATCAACGGTTTTTCAGCGCTTACAGACTCTCCTGGAGTGATGGCGCGATCGGCTACCGTGCCAGAAATCGGAGCAATTACGGTGACAAGTCCTCGATCGTTCGCAACAGTCCCTAATTGTTGCAGCCGCGCTTGATAGGCTGCGTCGGCTAAGCGAATGCGCGATCGAGCGACTTGCACGGCAGTTTTGCCGCGTTTGACCTGATTCTGGGCTTCCAACACTTCCCGGCGGCTCTGAGCCTTGGTGAGTTGAGCTTTTGCCTCTGCCACCTTGCCTTGGGAATCGCGCAATTCCCGCATCGGGAGGTCTACTTCAGCTTGTTTAATTTCGGTTTCGGCTCTGATAACTTCGGGACGGCTTTTTGCCTTCGCAACACTGGCTTTGGCTTCGGCGAAGCGGGCTTGCGACTCTAGCATTGTACGCCGCGCGATCGCACCTGATGCAACTAACTCTCGATCGCGATCGAACTGTTCTTTAGCCACAGTCAGTTCAGTTTCCGCCCGCGCTATTTCTGCTTGCGCTATTGCAACTTGACGCTGATAATTTTCCTTAGCAACTTTCACAACAGAGCGCTTATTTACTAATTCTTTCTCTCGCTGGTACTGTTGAGTTGTTGCTGCTAATTGAGTTCGGGCTTGTATTATTTCTGCTGCTGATATTTGCAATTGGCGATCGTAATTTTCGGTAGCTAGTTTCAAATCGCCTTGTGCTTGCTGCAAATCTGCCTCAGCTTCCGCTCGTTTCGAGAGAGATTCAACCCGCCACTGTCCTAATTCAGAACTCGACAAAACTGCAACGGATTGACCTTTTGATACTCGATCCCCAGGCTTAACTAACAACTCTACCACTTTACCAGCCACCGGAGCCGTCACTTCCACTTTTTGGTTGGGCAAAGTTTCAATTTGTCCTGTGGTTTTGATGCCGATATCTAATTGCTGGCGGGTAGCCGGGGAGACTTTAATTCCCAACCGTTTTGCTGTTTCGGCACCGACAGAAATAGCCGCCGGAGTTTGAGTTGTTTCGCCGCTTTGGTGAAATTCATTGCCGTGTCCCGCGTGGGCGAAAACTGCCACAGGAGAACTCAATAAAATTAGGCTAATAAAAGTTACCGAAAAGCTGCTAATAATTGCCGGAAATTGAGAATATTTGTGAAATATCATCCTTGGCATTTTCCTGGAAATGAGGTTGAGTGCCACAGGCTTAGCGGTTGGTATTTTGCCCAAATAAGTAAGTTAACCGAATTAACCGCAGTTACTTATGAGCATTTTTCAAGAAACGACTGCTAAGCAATGACCAAGAGCTAAAATTTATCTCCTCAACCTAGTCTTTCACTGCCAAATGAAATTAGGATGAAATTTCGGCTCAGCAGCCCAGATGCCCTCCGGCTTCTAAAATACGAATATAAGTTCTGCCTAATGCCAAGGGATTGCCCTGTAGATTTTTTGCTCGTTTCGCGAGTTCTTTCGCTTCAATTTCCTTTGTCAAAACGCTCACTAGCTCGTCCCGGGCTACATTTGATTGATAAGTTGTGTTTGATTCCAAGCTGTTCAACATCATTGACTACCCCTGTATCTAGCTGTGTTGTGATTCTCCTACTTTAGAGGTAGTGCTTCTAATTTGTCTACAGTATTTTTACGTAAAAACTGAAATGATGTGAATTCAGACAACTGCTGATAGCCGTGTTCGAGCTGGATGACTGTTATACCAAGGTTTTTGCCACTCTTTTATTAGCAGCAATATTTCTAGCTTGTGTGAAGCAAGTATTTCCTGAATAAGTGACACTCTGTGATTAATATCACTCATTTTGTGCCTTTGTGTCACAGCTTGCTTTGTAGAGCTAATACCATTTAGATAAAAGATTGCTAGACAATCCATCATGTTGTGTTTGTTGATAAAACCATTGCCATCGGGTGCGGATCTGTTAAATTGTCGATATGGAATGACAATTAAATAACTTACAATTTTAATTATTGTGGGATGGGCGTCTCGCCCGTCCTTTATAGACGGGCGGGACGCCCATCCCACAAGCTTGTGTAAATTATTTACAGGAGCGATCCTATGTATCTAGGGATTGTTGGTAGCGACACACCCTACGACTACTACCAATTACTAATTGCCAAACACACATCATCTTTTTGACGAAGGCTATAATTTTTTTATTTCCTGCTGTTTCGACTTTTGAAAAGTATCTTCAGCCATCACTAAAGTTCGTTCGTGCTGGGGAATTATCGCACTATTTCAAGATACAAGGGGCGGGTTAAGCAAGTCAACTTCCAGACAACAGATAATTCCTGTACAAAACCCGCCTTCCTAAATTAGCCTCCCCAAACTTTCTTCAAAACCTCTTGCGGAGAAATGTCAGCCATTTTACCAGTAGGAGATTTAATTCCCAAAAAGCGATCGCTCTTTGGAAGCAATTTTGCAGGTTCAGTCGGGCCGAACAAAGCTATTGTATAAGTTTGAACCGCTACAGCCAAGTGCATCGGCGCGCTGTCGGTACACATCATCAAATTAGCAGCAGCAATGGTGGCCGCCAACTTGCCTACATCATCGGGCGAGATAACTTTTACACTCGGACAGAGTTCGACTAACTTTTTCACGAAGGCTCCATCTTCGGGCCCTTTCACCACCACAACGGGTAAATTCGGCTGCCGCTGCTGGCAGTCTTGGATGATTTGCTGCCAGTTGTCTATCGGGTAAATTTTGTCAATACCTTTAGACAGCGCTAGCTGACTCGAACCGCCGTGAATTAGAATGTAACCGCTTTCTTTGATTCCCAACCGCTGCTGTTCGGCTTCCGCCCACTGAATGTCCTGTTTTGGTACACTAATTGCGATCGCAGGACTTGGATTGTTAATGTTGAATCCTTGCAGCAAATCGTGGTACATTGAAGCCGCGTACTGGTCTGTTTTCAGAGGTACCGAATCGGTGAGAAATCGAGCGCCGTTGGTTCCAGAATACCCAACTCTCTGGGGAATGCCGGTCAGCCACAGCAGAAGTCCTACAGTCCAGCGCTGGCCTAGGGAAACAACTGCTTCGTATTCGCGATCGCGAATTACGCCCAGTAAATTTCCCAAATCAGCCATCGCATTGCGGTCTTTGAAATTGTACGTCAAGACTTCTTTGACGGACTTGCAGACTCGGTAAGCGCCCTTCGCCCTCGGTTCCACGATGACATCAATTTGAGCCTCTGGATAAGACTGCTTGAGGTCATCAAGGGTAGGGAAAAATAAAATTTGGTCGCCAATCCCGCCTGGGACAAGTGCTAGTATTCGCATCATAAACGATCGGGCTATTATCTATCGAGGTAGCTCTCAGCGATCGGCATTCAGATATCAGCTTATAGTATTTTTAGACATTAAAAGCTACGGGCTGACAGCTAAACAACTGACTGAAAAGTACAGAACGCTTTTAATATATACCTAGTTGGGTGAAGAAGGGTTAGTGAATGCACTTATTAATTCCTGCGGCGGGTTCGGGGCGACGGATGGGTAGTCAGCGGAACAAACTGCTGCTGACTTTGCTCTCAAAACCTTTGCTGAGTTGGACTTTGGCCGCCGCTGAAGCTTCGCAGCAGATTAGCTGGATCGGCATTATGGGCCAGCCTGAAGATTTTCCTGATTTTAAGGCAATTATCAGCGATTTAGCTTTGGTCAAGCCCGTGGAACTGATTCAAGGAGGCGCTACCAGGCAAGAGTCAGTTTACAACGGTTTGCAGGCTTTACCGCCAAATGCCGATCGAGTGTTGATTCACGACGGCGCCAGGTGTTTGGCAACTCCTGAATTGTTCGATCGATCTTCAGCAGCTCTCTTAAGCTGTCCGGGCTTGATTGTCGCCGTCCCGGTCAAGGATACGATTAAGGTGGTGGACGAGTCTAGAATCGTGCGAGACACGCCGGACAGAAGCAATTTATGGGCAGCCCAGACTCCCCAAGGATTTGAAGTGAAATTGTTAAAGCAGTGTCACCAACAAGGGCGGGAGAAAGGTTGGGAAGTTACAGACGATGCAGCTTTGTTTGAAAAATGCGGTTTACCAGTGCAAATTGTGGAGGGAGAAGAAACGAATTTGAAAGTTACAACGCCCGTTGATTTGAGTGTAGCTGAATTCATTTTGCGGCAGAGAACAGATAAGAGCAAATAGAATTTGTTGACTCTTTTTAAGAACGGCAAGATCCCCGTTCCACCATCAATAATTTGTTAGTTGTGGAACAGGCATCTTGCCTGTTCCTTATGTTATCTTAGAAATATCATAGCTGGAAGTAAAAAATATGATTTCTGTTGCGCCGATCGCACCACCGTTACTCATAGGCGAAAAGCGAGTAGTGTTGAGAAATATTACTTGGCAGGGCTACCAACAACTGCTCCAGATTTTGGGCGATAAACGAGCGGCTACATTGATATTCGATCGAGGGACTTTAGAAATTACCATGCCTTTAGAAGAACACGAATTTTCAGCACGCTTAATCGAGCTTTTGATTCGGATTTTTGCTGTAGAGCTAGGTTTGAAGATTAAAACAATGGGTTCGACAACCCTCGATCGATCGGACTTAGAGCGCGGTGCAGAACCAGATAATGCCTATTACATCCAAAATCAGCCCCTCGTAGCCGGTCGTACAGTAGATTTAGCCACAGATCCACCACCCGATTTAGTCGTAGAAATAGATATCACCCATACCGATATTAACAAGCCTGCTCTCTATGCCAGTATGGGAGTACCGGAGTTTTGGCGTTACAATGGTAGAGAATGGCGAATTTATAAGCTAGAGAATGATGAATATTTGGAAGTATCTGTCAGCCCCACTTTTTCGATACTACCAAAGTCCAAGCTCTACGAATTTTTGGCAGCAGCACAGCTAGATGAGGTAGAAGCGGAGGTAAATTTACGGAACTGGGTGAGAGAGAATACTGACCGTTGATTGATATTATTAGTTCTTCGTAATTATGGAGCGAGATTTTTTGAAACCGCAGATATCAGCGGTTGCCAAAATCGTACTCTAACCAATAACCAATAGACATCTCCCATAATTTTTGTGGAACAGGCATCCTGTCTGTTCAAAATCTGCTTTTTAGGAGATATCTAATAACAACTGACTTAGGTTTCTCAAGAAGGATTAATCGGAAACTCGCCGTCACTATCAATCTCTGTCGCAGTTTTAACTAAATCCAAAAACGCAAACACGGCCGGAATTAACAGCGCATCCCTCAAAACAGCCACCCCAATTACCCTCTCAAAATCTGCGGGTAAACTGCAAACTTTCACCTCAGCAGGTATCGGTTCCGCCGCCAAACGCGGCATAATTGCTGCACCCAAACCTTGCATTACCATACTGACAATAGTTGAATCTTCGCTGAGTTCGTAAGCGATATTTAAGGGAAAATCCGAAGTTGCTAAATATTTACGTAGCGGTATAGAACAAGCTGTTTCCGGCGGCTGCAAAATCAGCGGATGATTTGCTAACTCTTCCCAGGTAATCTTAGCACTTGATAATTTGGCAGTTGGCGGCAACAACACAACGTATTTATCTCGCAAAATTTCTCTAGTTTCAAATTCGTCGGAGATGGGAAGAGAGACAAAGCCGATATCTGCTTTGCCCGATCGCAAAGCTTCCTCCACAGCCTGGGTATAATACACTTCGGTAATGCTGACGGCAATCTTGGGAAAGCGATCGCGAAATTGAGCAATAATACCCGGTAGGATATGGGTTGCGACACTGCGAAAACTCACTATCCGCACCTGGCCTCCCTGCAAACCCTTGTCTAAATCAGCTTCTTTGACCATCATTTCTAACGATCGCACAATTTGACGCCCGTGAAGCACCACTCTTTCCCCCACCGGCGTCAGTTGAGCACCGTGTCGCCCCCGGTGGAACAATTGCACGCCCAATTCTGCTTCTAAAGAGGCGATGGCGTGGCTGACTGCGGATTGCGACAGTTCCATTTGTAAAGCCGCTTCGCTAAAGTTTGCATACTCTGCTACTGCTATCAAAGCCTGAATCTGAGAGAGTTTCATCCGCCGCGTGTTGATGAAGTTCATAGAAGAAGGAAGAAGGAAGAAGGAAGAAGGAAGAGGGAAGAGGGAAGAATGGAGAGGGAAGAGGGAAGAGGGAAGAAGGAATCCAACGCAATGGTTTCAGCAATTAATAACATCCTACTAACTGTTGGGTGCGGTTGGTATATTTATCTATCGATTTTATTCATACAACCTATGCAAGTAATGACTTGATTGTTGTTTTGCCCAGAGTTAGGGTTGATTTATCAGGTAACAGATTTAGTTTTACAGGAATTGCAGAGACATCAAAAGTGCTGTAATTGCGAGCAAGTTATTGCTTCCTTTTAGTTGCGATTTTTGATTGTGCAATTTGTGTTTAATTGAGGATTTGAAGGTGTTTGTTATGTCTACTTACGAAAATCGGCGGTATCCCGAAAAAACAAGCGTTGTTTCGATGGGCGATCGAGCTAAATATACCAAAAAGCCAAAAAGGCGATCGCTCTTTTCAGCTATGAATCAACTTTGGCAAGGTTTGCTCGCCGCCGCTGCTGGCGAAAACGAGGTCAGAATTTGGCAAACGCGCGATCGCAATGGTAACACTTGCTGGCACGGTTGCGATCGGGCGACAGGTCGCTCTATCAGCGCGGCGACGGATGACGAAATGCGCGCGATTATCGATCGGCGTTATTGTCAATAGTAAATTGTTGGTTGTGTGGGGGCGGGTTTTTAGAGATTATTTGAGGTTTCCAAAGATTTTTGGTTAACCCGCCCCTAGGATATTTGGGGACAATTTGTGGATTTTTGATTCTTAATTTCCAAGGAGATGCTATGCTTCAAAGATATTCCGAATGTGCAGCGCCCGAACGCATAATTATCATGAAAAATGAGGTGTACAAATTGCCTCAAACTAATCGAGAAATTCAAGTTTTGTCAGGAATTGCTTGGATTACGCTTGACAAACAGGACATCATCTTGCACAGCCCAGAAAAAGCATCGCTTTCACCCAGCAAAAACTTTGCAGTCATATCCGCTCTCAGCAATATGCCGCTGATTGTGGCAGTCTGGTAAGACAAAAGCGCGCGCCAGAACCTAGCAATTAAAAAAAATCGGCAGGAACACCCCAAAGAGCTCTATCTTAATAGTTATAACTTGGCTCTTGGAGGACTCGATCGGTGTACTGCCGCTCTTACCACTTTAGCTATCTCGCAGCTATAAGTATTTTGTTATCGCCCGCACTCAGCTTGCTAGCAATTTCAGATGCTCGGGCATTTGCCCCTATGATAAATGCCAGAACGGCCCGATCGAGCGATCGCGCCCAAGCAACAGATCCCAAAACCGAAGCAGACAAACTCTTTGAAACAGGAGTCAAACAGCACCGCGAGGGTTTGTTTCGAGAAGCAATCCAGACTTTCGAGCAAGTTTTGGCAATTCGCAAGCAACTAGGCGACAAACAGGGAATCGGAGAAACACTCAACAATATCGGGGAAGTTTACGCCGAAATGGGTTCGCGGCCCAAAGCTTTGGAAGTTTTGCGGCAAGCTTTAGCCATTCACCGAGAAATCGGCGAAGGGCCCCGCATCGCGCGCACTCTCAATCTCATCGGTTTCGTCAACCGGCTTGCGGACAATTTTGACGAAGCGATGAAACTGCACCAAGAAGCTTTGGAACTTGCCAAAACTGCCAACGACCAAATTGAAATAGCAGAATCTTTTCACAACATCGCGGCAGTGTACGCAGAACAGGTAAATTACGCAAAGGCGATCGAATTTTACCAACAAGCGCGGACGATTCGCACCACAGAGGGCGATCGGCGCGATTTAGGCCGTACCCTCAATAACATGGGCGGCGTCTATTACAACATCGGCGACTTTAACAGAGCGATGGAATTTTACCATCAAGCCTTAGCAATTCGCCGGGAAATCGGAGACAGAGCTGGCGTCGCCCGCCTCCTCAACAACATGGCACTTACCTGTCGCAAACAAGGCAAAGATACTCAAGCGCTGATCTATTTTCAGCAAGCAATACCGATGTTTGAAGCCATCGGCGACAATACAAGCATCGGACGCTTGTTCAATAATATGGGCGCGATTTATGAAAGTCTCCGTCAATATCCTAAAGCTCTCAATTCCTACGAGCGAGCTTTAAAAATTGCCCGCGAGGGCAGCGATAAAGCTGGAGAAACTACGGCGATGGAAGGCATTAAACGATTGTCATCCGGTCAGTCTTTGCCACAATAATCGCTGGATATAATTATCACAGCTATAAGCTGTTGAGCATTTAAATTGTATATTCGGGACGCTGCTGGGAGCAACATCCCACTCATTGTTTAATTGATTGTTGACACACAAGTTAAATGCCGCAACAGCTTATCTCAATACAGTTCAGTTAGCGCTGTTTATTCCCCGGAGATCCTGGCAGCATATCCCCGATAGCCGGAGGACTTTGAGAATACTCTTGTCCCCCCCTTTTTAAGGGGGGTTAGGGGGGATCTAGCTTAACAATCGCCTATTGAATTATAACCTAACCAACCAGCCCGATCGCCCTTTTCGTCAAAGCATCAGCAGTCAACCCATTAAACGCCATCAACTCACCAGCACTAGCAGTCGTTTCCCCCCGCTTCCAAGCAAAAGTATCGCGCGGGCAATTGCTGCGGAGCATCACCGGCTCCAACATCCCAGAAGCACCGCCTGTCACGCCAATCAAGGCATCACCACCAAACATTTCGGCAAATTTCTCATCGCTCAAAAAGCCGCCGTCAGCTTCCGAACAAGTATTCCAAGCGACATCGCTGGAACGGTACAAACGTCGGGGATTGACAATAGAAACAATCCGCACTCCCAAGCCTGCTTTTTCCAAAGATGCCGCCGCTTCAAACACCGGCATTAAAGTCATATCGCCCACAATAGCAAACACAACTTTCTTACTTCCCGTTGTTTCGTGCAGCACAATTCCACCATCTTCTAAACCTTGGCGAGTCTGTGCAAAAGTAGTGCGAATTGGCAGCGGCGACTTGCTCGCAGTAATCACAACTCCCTTATTTCTGGCATTCAAAGCCCACTCGTAACAAGCTTGAATGCTGTTAGCATCCGGTGGAAACAAAGGAAACACATTGCCGTTACGCATCATCGCCGCAAAATAAGCCTCAATTTCCGGCCGCTGGTGCGTCCAACCGTTGCGGCCTTGCTCCAATGCACCCGCTGTAAATAAGGTGACAGTTGCCGGAGTTGCACGGCGCAATTCTGCCATTGCTTGCGTTACAGTTTGCCAAATTGGTAAACCGTTGATGGCAAAAGATTCGTAGGAACACCACAAACTCCGCGCTCCAAATAGCGACAATCCTACTGCCAAACCCGCGCAAGCATCTTCGCTCAAAGGTTCGTAAACTTGACCGTTGGGCGATTGATTGTACAAGTCATCCGTCGTCGGGTGAATGATTTTCAGAGCTTGGTTGATATTGGCAATTGCTGATGCTTCGTTGCCGTCTGCATTGGTGACAAGAAAAGTGCGATCGCGCTCGCCGACACTTCCCACCATACGTCCCATTGCAGTTGTCGAAATCTTCGCTTCTCCACCAACCGCAAATTCTTCTAAAGGCAACTCGCCCAAATCTGCCAGCGGCAATGTAAACTCAGTAACAACGGTTTTTGCCGCAGGCCCGCCGCCCGCGCGCTCGCAATTTGTCCGCACCAACTGCCAAGCCTCAGCAGTCAAAGCGCGTTCTTTTAAAGCGCTAACAATGTGCGGAGCATCGAGGGTATCTTTGGGATAAAGGTTGTGAGATTTTGCGCCGCGCGCGTGGACGCCCGCACCTTTCAACTGTTTGATAATAAACGCAGTTAATTTGCCGCCGAGAGCAGATTTTGCCGCTTTGTCAACTCCTTGTAAAACAGCTTTGGTAAATGCCATCCGCTGTTCGAGGGAAAAAGCCGTGCTGTCAACATAAGCTTCCGGTTGATTTTTGTCGTCAAATTCCTTAGCGTCAACTAAAATGACTTCTTCAAAACCGTTTCCTTGCCAATAAGCAATCATTTCAGCATTAGTTTTAGTCGAAACCATACTGTGATGTTCTTGGGAATATCCGTTCCAAACTAACACGGGTAAAAAGTTAGTAGCCTTCGGATAAGCAGTATGGAAATGCGCCATGCTGCTCATCGGATAGGGTTCGCCCATCCCACCGTCGCCCATGGTGAAAGGAAACAGTTTGTCGGGGTGCAAAAGCGCGCCCGCCATTGCGAAATGCTGTCCTTGTCCGAGGGGGCCTGCTGGTGCTAAAAGCCCGGGAATGAAGCCGGAAAGATGTCCTAATAAACCGTCTTTTTCGCGGAATTTATCGCGCGCTTCCTGCACTTTGGTAATTCCCATGTCTTCCAAAGATCGATCGAGAAACATGGCACTATAAAATCCTGGCGCGTGGTGCCCGACTTCGGTAACAATGTTCTTGTGTCCCAACATCACCAACGCAGCGTAGGCCTCAGCTTGGCTGGCAAAACCCCCCGGATGTCCCGATGCCTTGCTGGCTGTGATTTGCAGCGTCAGGTAGCGCAGGGCGTCTGCTCCGAGCATCGTTTGAAAGACGGCGGCTGGATCTGCTGGATCGGCGATCGAATTGCTTCCTTGGGCGATCGCAGGTGTTTTCCCGTAAGTCTCAAAACCCGGCACATTCTCCGAGAAATACTGGATTCCTTCACAAAAACTAGGAATTGCTGACGTTGCCTTCGGCGTAGTTGCAGTCATGCTTCTTTATACCTGAAAAATTTGACTTGGATTAAGTAACAGTAATTTTATAGCTTTTGTGTTGCAAAAAATCATCACTTCTGCTAAGTCGAATCATAAATCAGTCAAATCTTTCAAATTTTTATAGGAATCCCCAAAGCGGTGACAACATTGTTGATTGCTGAAACCATTAATTTTATTCCCTCTTCCTTCTTCCGTCTTCCTTCTTTTTACCTTAAGCGAAGCCGAAAGGCCCTCTTCTTTTTTTCCCCTGAGCGTAACCTTTTATATCATGTCCGATCGATTGACCCCAATAAGTAAGGTTTGTAGTGCGGACTTCAGTCCGCAGCATAAAGCGGACTGAAGTCCGCACTACAAACTGTTTCTTTAGGGCTCGGCAATATCTACATCTAGTCGTTCCCCAAGATTAATATAAATCGGAGCGCCACTTTCAAAAAGAGACGGTCTAGCCTTTTGATTCGCCAGCCAAACAAAGAAAGTGCTAAGTGCAGGAGCCGGATCTTGATCGCGGCGCAACGTGTAGATCAAACCTTCGCACGGCCCGTTAATCCGGCTGGTCGTGCAAATCGCTTTTTGATTGTTTACCAGACCGACAGTGACATAATTAAGCTGTTTGTTGCGGTTATAATTATCGAGGCGTTGAGTCACTTGTTGACAGCGAGTCAGAGGATCGTAGCCAGCACTAGAAAAGAAATTAGAATTCCAGCGAATCCAAGGTTCCCTAAACCCTTGGGGATTTTGATATACAGTCACTGGTTCTCCCGTGGAGGTATCGCACACAAATCCCCCCCGCTGGAGATTCGGTTGGCTTGGGCGAGAGCTGCGGCTGATGGCAATATTGCTGAGAATATCAAACCCGTTAGGTAAGGTTTGCGATCGCAACGCCGTAAAAGAGTCGATCGGGATTGCCGCATTCAACCCGGTTTTAATCTCCTCAGTCTGACCGTTCCACTGGCTCTGCACCGTACCAACAGTATCACCCTGGCCGTGAATTCCCACAACCCTGCCATCAGCATCAAATACAGGCCCGCCACTCATCCCGCGCCTTGTCACAGCTTGATAGCGCAATCCGTACCCGGATGATGCGCGACCGACGCGAGAAGAGATAATACCAGCAGTAAATTCGAGTTTTCTTTCAGATCCAGAGGCGACTGGTAGCGGATAGCCAGCAACGTAAATAGTAGAACCGACAACAGCACGTTGCGATTCGCCGATCGGTGCTACTGGATACCGATCTCGGCTCTGAAACTGGATCAAAGCTAAGTCTATATCGCGATCGTTCTTCGGGAGTCGCTGTATTCTGATTGCTGTATAGCTTTTTTCCAAATGAGTGCGAATGCTGTATTCTTGGGCGAGACTTGCCACTACGTGATTCGCCGTCAGAACAGTGTAAATATTTCCCTGTTTTGCAATAATTACTCCTGAGCCACCAGCCGCCAAACCCAGCGTGTTGTTCACTTCTACAGTTGTGAACATCGCTAGCTCGGCAATTTCTTGGGCTGTTTTAGCACAAGCAGCATATTGTGGACCGACAATTGCTGCCGCCGTTACTGCACCGGTCAAGATGACGGTCAACACATCAAACCGCAAACCCCACGAATTCATCGCTAACTCCCTGGATGAGACGAGACGAACTGCAAATATGTACTGATAGGAATTCCCCAACTAGATTTAACCATCTTTTCCAATAATTCCGGCGTCGGTTCACTTCCATCTTCAAAAGCATAGACGCCAAAACCGGGATCTCGATACTTACCTCGACCGTTAATTCCCACCAAGAAACCTTTGGCATTAAAAATCGGGCCACCGCTCATGCCAATTTTAACCTCATTGGTATAGCCCAAGCTATAGCCTTGAGGTAAAGATTTTGGCAGCAACAATTCTACGAACCCCTGGGCTACGGCCAACGCCCCAGTCTCCGCAGGGAATCCGGCAGCCAGCAGCGGCTCTCCCACCGCTGGCTGCTGCGCGCCAATCGGCGCTACTTTATACTCGATCGCGCTGCGAAATTTGGCGATCGCCAGATCCGCATCGCCCAGCCGCTGCGGAACTCCCAACAGTTGGTGGATCAGGCCGTCACTCGTAACGATGGTGCGATCGCCCTTGTCGAAAGCCACAACGTGCCAGCTAGTCAGCACTGTATAGGTTTGTCCCTGGCGCTGGACGATCGCCCCAGAACCAGAGGATTTCGAGGTTTTGATGCGTATCGTCGCCTGTCGCGCCAAGTTTTCCACGTCACCCCCGGGAATTGGCAATGAGATTGGCAATTTTCCAGTCTTTACGGCAGTTCCGAGGGCCGAGAAAAAGGGGGCAGTTGCGCTCGATCGCCCATCTTTGCCCCTGGTTTTTCCCCTAGCTTTTCACTCACATCAATGTAAGGAATTTGGCTGCTTTCCTCCGTAGAGGGCATCCCCACCTGTCCTTGACGCCAAGCTAACAAATTATACAAAGAGCCGATCGGGTCTTGGCCGGGTCTGAGGGTATAAATCAAATTTTGACAGATGCCATTGACTTGATTCGCCGTGCAGATGACGTTCTGCCCGTTCATCTGGCCAACGGTAATGTACCTGAGCATTCGGTTGCGGCGATAGCTTTCGAGGCGCTTGCTGACCAATTGACAGCGAGTTGCCGGATCGTAGCCCGAACCGGAAAAATAATCAGAAGTCCACTCAATCCAAGGCTCTACGGCACCTTGAGGGTTTTGATACAACGTCACCGGCGCACCTGTCGAGGTGCTGCACCAAAATCCGCTTTCCCCGACGTTTGGCCGGGCATAACTGGGCGCAGAAGCCACCGTCAGAGCGCATAGGGCGATCGCGGTTGTTGCCAAAACTTTCGTTAATTGCTGTTCGATCATGTTTTTGCTCGATTTTTAGTAGATTTGTTACAAAAAGCACCTAATTCTGCGATAATACTCTTGATACGCAAGTTAATTAGAGATCCGGATCACAGCAAATTTCAGCTCGATCGACTGCACACCAGAAACTCGGAATCATGACCGAATCTCACAGGTGCAGCCCTAGGGAAACCAGTTTTTTTTGTACTTCAGTTTGCTGAAATCTTCTGTATGTTGTTCGCTACTTGCATATTCCTTATCGCGGTGCTTTCGGCGCGGTTGTTAAACCATGCCGCAATACGTGCCCAAGTCTAAATTCAGTCGTCATTACTACTATCAAACTCAAGCTTTCGCAACCGGAAAGAGGCTGTTACCTCAGACCTTGGAATAGCTAAATTTGCATGGGGTACATCACACCACTGACAAGGTATTTGATCTAACTTGCGATTTAAATCGCAAGGTTTATCTGCGGAGATACGGAAACGGCAGGGTTGCACCAGTGAGGGGAGACACCCCTCTTATGTTATTTAACACTAAAACACAGGTATTAGCAAGCAACATTTCGGACTTTTTTGATAGCTCACCGTAGAATCAGGGTTTCATGGCGATCCTCTGCGAGGGCTATGCTAACGAGGCACGCGATATGCTTTCGGGTAAATCAAGGGTTTCAGGCTGCGATCCAAAAATAGTCCGGACGATTAAACAATAACTCTGAACTTATTTTCGTCTTCGTAATGCGGAAATATTTCTAAGTGAGTGTAATTAGGGATTAAGTGCTTGCTACCACCAAAATTCTGCCCGACCTACACTGACGTTTAGTTGAGTATTAAAAAGTTATGAACCTTATCTGCAAACAGTTCGGGTATTTAGCGACTGGATTAATTTTGATCGGGAGTAGCAGTTGTTCTAGCTACGATGCAGCAGCTAAATCAGCCGAAAACCAGAGCCAACCCTCAGCAAGCACCCATCAGTTCCCACACCTACAGCTAACCGGCAATCAACTTGATAGTCGATCGGCTCCAGCACCGCAGCCCTCTAACTCTGGGAACTCAGTTTTAGCGAGTACCAAAGTACCAAACAGTACAGCGAAAGTGACGGTTTATGAGGTAGACAATCTTTGTCAAAGTCTCAAGCCGGCAACAGTTACAGGCCCAGACAACCAGTTAATGCCATCGGCCGTTAATGAAGTATTAAAGCAGGAGATTTTCGCTAGTCTGGGTTTAGTTGGTTATCGGGTTACGATCGATCGCGAACTCGGAATCGCTACCGTAGATTTACGGGCCTCGGGGAATTCGCGCCAGAAATTGCAAAATCTGTCAAGTTGTCAGATGTTAGGTTTGTTTGGGGGCGTGCGCCAAACCTTAACCAGTTATGCTCCTTGGCAAATTAAAACTGTGCGTTTTACAGAGCTCGGACAGGACATTGTGAGTACCGTTCGAGAATAAGGTCTTAAAATTATGGGAGAGCGTACAACCAGTTTCTGCGTAATTCCTATGGATGTTGCCCGAGTCCTGTAACACCAACACAATTTTTATGACCCTACCTGACGGCCCCAAAACCCCCCGCTTCTTGCAGCTAATTCAATGGATTGGCGATCCGCTGACATACATGGACGCCAACGCCAAAAAGTACGGGGAGATTTTCACGACTCGATGGGGCAATCTTGAACCCTTCGTGATGATCCACAACCCGCAAGCGATCCAGGAAATGCTCAACAGCAAGGCGCTTGATGCTCCAGGGGATATCAACGGTATTCTCAAACCACTCCTGGGCGAACAATCAATGATTGTAATCTCCGGAGAAAAACACAAACGGCAGCGTCAATTATTGATGCCACCCTTTCACGGGGAACGGATGCGGAATTACGGCCAACAAATTTGCGATATTACCCAAGATATTGCTAGCAAGTGGAATGTCGATCGACCTTTTGTCGCCCGCACCGCCATGCAGGAAATCACCATGCGAGTAATTTTGCAAGTAGTCTTCGGATTGAATGAAGGGCCGCGGTTGCAGCAACTTTCCCCCCTGCTGGCTTCAATTATCGATATGACAGGTTCTCCGCTGCGATCGAGCATTTTATTTCTGCCCTGGTTGCAGCAAGATTGGGGCCATTGGAGTCCTTGGGGACGCATGAAACAGCAGCGCCAAAAAATTCAGGAACTGATGGACGCGGAAATAGCCGATCGCAAACAGCAACCAGACGCCGATCGCACCGACATTCTCAGCTTAATGATGGCCGCCCGCGACGAAAACGGCGAACCAATGAGCAATGAAGAATTGCGCGACGAATTAATGACGCTGTTGTTTGCCGGCCACGAAACCACAGCAACAGCCCTAGCTTGGGCTTGTTACTGGATTCACAGTTTGCCCTCGGTACGCCAGAAACTGCTGCAAGAATTGGACAGTCTGGGCGAAAATCCAGACCCCATGGAGATTTCCCGCTTGCCTTACCTGAGTGCAGTTTGTCAAGAGACACTGCGAATTTACCCAGTGGGAATGCTGACATTTCCGCGAGTAGTGCGGGAACCCCTGGAACTAATGGGGCATCAACTCGAACCGGGTACGGTGGTTTTCGGCTCAATTTATTTAACCCACCGCCGGGAAGATTTGTATCCAGAACCGCTGCAATTTAAGCCAGAACGGTTTTTGGAGAGACAATTCTCGCCTTACGAGTATTTGCCCTTTGGGGGCGGTAGTCGCCGCTGTATCGGCTTAGCGCTGGCGCAGTTAGAAATGAAGCTGGTGCTGGCAACCATTTTGCGCGATTTCGACTTAACCTTGGCCGAGAAAGGGCCCGTACAAGCGAAACGCCGAGGGGTGACTTTAGGGCCAGCGGGCGGTGTGCGGATGGCCTTGGTGGGGCGGCGGATGCGGCAGCAGATGCCTGAAGCGGTTGCTAGTGGGGTTTGATGTTGTAGCACCCAGGCCGTAGGCCGGGGCCGGGGCGCAGCCATCGCACTTTTGCCCTTTGAATGCAAACAATTTAGGCAGGATGCGCGATCGACCCGCCCCATTTTTGGTAGCACAGGCTACAGAAAAATAGCTAGAATCCTTCACCTGCAACCATCACCCGCCCTCAAATTTCAAAATTCCAGTCTAAAATAGTAGAAGCCTTGCAAACATACCCAAAAAGCAAAAGTGGGTGATTGCAATAGTCCTCTTGATATTTAGAAGACTTGCCTGCCATACTTTAAAAACATATGCATACCCTGTTATTCAGCAAAGGTCGGAAGCGTGTTGGCAATCCCAGCAATCTTTCGGCCTCTTTATTTTTTGGGGTAGTCAAAACCTTCGGCACAACACGCACAAGGCAAGTCAAAAGTATAAATTCTCGCTATCTTCTCATCTGGCATCTCCTCAATTAGAGTGGTTTTGCCTCCAATTGAAAAAGCATCAGGCAGCAAGTTTAAGGAATTACTGTGGGTGATTGCAATAGTCCTCTTGATATTTAGAAGACTTGCCTGCCATACTTTAGAAACATATGCATACCCTGTTATTCAGCAAAGGTCGGAAGCGTGTTGGCAATCCCAGCAATCTTCCGGCCTCTTTATTTTTTGGGGTACTCAAAACCTTCGGCTACAGATGCACAAGGCAAGGCAAAAGTATAAATTCTCCCCCTCTCCTCAATTAGAGTGATTTTGCCTCCAATTGAAAAAGCATCCGGCAGCAAGTTTAAGGAATTACTAAGGAATGATTAATAACTTGTTAAACAATCTCCTTCTGCACCCGATCTCAATCTTCTGTCTTCAGAAATTCCGATACCGAGACAGACTTGGGGAGGCTCTCGATATCTTGAATTTCGCTTTCGTGGGCAAAAAACTCGACTTCTTTGTCGTCAATCTGGATCTGATAGCTAGCGGTAGCAGTCACAATCCGCCGCTTTTTTTTATCCTCTATTAAAACCCAACACACCACAGGTCTTACCCACCTCTCAACGTGCTGGCTTTGCTTCGTACTCCCAAAGGCATACCAGCCTTTAGCTTCAATAATTTGAAGCACCTTAAAATCGTTATTTGCCATAAATATCTCGATCGCGTTAACTTGACTATTATTCTGAGATCGAAGGGCACACTTCCTAAGCGGAGCAAAGCTTTGGACATTATAAGCTGGACTGGACAACCAGATTTTTCGTCGGGAATCAGCCAGTTAGCAGAGCATAGTCTGCCTTGTTACTCGCTAAAGTTAGTTCGATATTTTGCTACTCTCCCGCAATTACGGGGAAGTATGGATATCGCATCCTTAAAAATTAGTCTTGTCGTCAGCTCAACACCAGCCAACTCAATCTTCGCTAGCTACATTTAAGTGAATGCCAACTGCTTATAACGCCTGGTTGGTGAGACCGCTCGGCATACAAGGCTGTTCGGATTTTATGCTGCAATCAACTCTCATGTTTACTAGATAGGGTAAAACTTAACTAAAGATTGCCGCTTTCAATTCTAAGCCTCGGCGCGCGCAATTCTCAATTAATTGTATGGTGTAGTTGATAATTGCCAAACTGTCGATCGCACAAAACAGCCGTGTCTAACTCTTCGATTACCATCACCGTTAAACTATTCGCCGCCTTCAGTGAAGCCTACGGCGTTTCGGAACTTACACTAGAACTTCCTCCCGAAACCCCAGTATCTGAAGTGCTAGAAAGATCGATCGCCCAATACCCTCAATTAGAACAGTGGCGCGATCGTACCCGCTTCGGCGTCAACCTAGAATTCGTCTCCCCCGACACCATCCTCACTGACGGCGACGAAGTTGTACTCATCCCTCCCGTCAGCGGTGGATAATACGATTTTGGATTTGCGATTGCAGAATTGAAAAATTGGGAACGATCGCGCCCAAGGTGAGTTCAGAAACCGGGTTTCTTGCTATATTCTGGTGAATCAACCCAAAATCTCCTAGAAACCCGGTTTCTCGCCCCCAAGGTGAGATTCAGAAACCGGGTTTCTTGCTATATTCTGGTGAATCAACCCAAAATCTCCTAGAAACCCGGTTTCTCGCCCCCAAGGTGAGTTCAGAAACCGGGTTTCTTGCTATATTCTCGCGAATCCACCCAAAATCTCGTAGAAACCCGGTTTCTCGCCCCCTGTGTCAACCCTGTAGTTTTGACTGTTGAGTTACCCAGCAAAAAAAATTTTATAAAGTTTTGAAATTAGTTTTGCCACCAAATGATTCTTGAGTTCGGTTGATCGAGATAATTTTCCTCTCAACCAGCATTCTCTGACAGAGATTGAAACCCATTCTGAGAAAGAGATTGAGGGCGATCGAGCTACCGCCGGTTTTTGGCCAGATCTTGCCCCACAATCAATCCCGACTAAAAAAATCGGGTATGGTTGACGGGGTAGATCGAGCGTGCTAATCTTGCACAAGAATTAGAAAACATCGCAAAACTAGAGAGTTGAGCTATGACCCAGGCAACCAGAACACAATCCACAGCAGCAACCTTCACAGCCCTCAAGTGTAAAGAATGCGGCGAAGAGTACGAACTCCAAGCCAAGCACGTCTGCGATTGCTGTTTTGGCCCGCTAGAAGTCAAGTACGACTACGAAGCTATCCGCCGCCGCGTCACTCGCCAAACCATCCAAGCCGGCCCCAACTCAATCTGGCGCTACCGCGAATTTTTACCAGTCGCTACAGAAAACGTCATCGATGTCGGCACGGGGATGACTCCTTTAGTAAAATCCCACCGCTTGGCGCGCCGCCTCGGTCTCAAAAATCTTTATATTAAAAACGATGCCGTCAATATGCCCACTCTGAGCTTTAAGGACAGAGTGGTGTCAGTCGCCCTCAGCCGAGCGAGAGAATTGGGTTTCACCACGGTATCCTGTGCCAGCACTGGCAACTTAGCTAACTCCACCGCTGCGATCGCAGCCCACGCCGGACTCGACTGCGTAGTCTTCATCCCTTCAGACTTAGAAGCTGGCAAAGTCCTCGGCACTCTGATTTACAATCCAACTGTCATGGCAGTTCACGGCAACTACGACCAAGTTAACCGCCTCTGCTGCGAAGTCGCCAATACACACGGCTGGGGATTTGTCAACATCAACTTGCGCCCCTACTACTCCGAAGGCTCGAAAACCCTCGGCTACGAAGTTGCCGAACAGCTAGGCTGGCAATTGCCCGATCATATCGTCGCCCCGCTTGCCTCCGGCTCTCTGTTCACAAAAATCTACAAAGGATTTAATGAATTCATCGAAGTCGGTTTAGTTGATGAGAAGAAAGTTCGATTCAGCGGCGCTCAAGCTGACGGTTGTTCCCCGATCGCCAGCGCATACCGCGAAGGCCGCGATTTCGTGACACCGGTCAAACCGAATACCATTGCTAAGTCGATCGCGATCGGCAATCCAGCAGACGGTATGTACGCCTTAGAAATCGCCCGCAAAACCAACGGAAACATCGAATCCGTCAGCGATACCGAAATCATCGAAGGCATGAAACTGCTAGCAGAAACTGAAGGCATCTTCACCGAAACCGCAGGCGGCACGACGATCGCAGTCTTGAAGAAACTCGTAGAAGCAGGTAAAATCAATCCCGACGAAACCACCGTCGCCTACATCACCGGCAACGGCTTGAAAACACAGGAAGCAGTTCAAGGCTACATCGGCGAACCCATCACCCTCGAACCAAAACTGGAAGCCTTCGAGCGTGCCCTCGAACGCGCCCGCACCCTCGAACGCTTAGAATGGCAACAAGCTTCGGTTTAATAGTTATTCGTCATCAGTCATTAGTTGTTAATCTATTGACTAATGACTGCTGACTAATGACTGCTGACCAATGACTGCTGACCAATGACTGCTGACTAATGACTGCTGACTAATGACTAAGGACTAAAAAAATGACCGTCAAAGTTTTAATTCCCACTCCGCTGCAAAAATTCACCAAAAATCAAGCAACGATCGAATGCGGCGGCGCCAATATTTCCGAACTGATTGAATCCCTAGAAACAAATTGTCCCGGCATTAAAAAAAGCCTGTGCGACGACAAAGGAGAACCCCGCAGATTTCTCAACTTCTACGTCAACAGCGAAGACATCCGCTTTTTGGATGGTACAGGAACAGTCCTCAACGATGGTGATGAAGTTAGCATTGTTCCAGCAGTTGCTGGCGGCTGATGAGAGCAACCGCAGATGGTGGCAGATAAACACAGACAAACGCAGATAGAATTAATTACTATCTGCGTTTATTGGCGTTTTGCGGTCGATCGACTTTATTCTACGAAACGACGGAAGCAACTTTGGCTGCTGTCCGGGGGCGACGACGACCTGTTACTTTATTAGCAGGAACGGGTGCTGGTGTTGGAGCCGGTGTGGATGATTGGCCGCCTAATAGCTTAGGTGCTTCCAGGGAACCAGGAGTCACTGCTGGTGTTTCCCATTTCACAAATGATGCTCCTTCGGGAATTTGCATCAGGAATACTAGCATGGGATTGCTTTGAAGTTCCCGGCGCAGCACCCGCCCAATTGCTCGTTCTATCTGGGTTTGTACTCCTACCCAGTCTACGTCAACTCCTGATTCGGAAGTTGAAGAAGGTCTGACAAACTCCGACCAACGATCGCTCAACACGGTGTCAATTGTTTGAGCGATCGATTGTTGTAACAGCGCGCGATCGGCTGATGTTACCACACCTTTCAAGTGAATTTGCGGCGCAGCAACCAATTTGCCTTCTGCATTCAACGCCGCAGCTACTGTCACCGCGCCGTCTCCAGCTAACTGCTGGCGTTCTTTGAGGACGTTTGCTTTGACAACGCCCGATCGAGAAGCATCTACTAATTCAATTCCTGAAGGTACTTTAGTACCGAGTCGCATCGAATTTTCCGTCAATTCTACGACATCGCCGTTGTCAATAATTACCATATTGCTCGCGGGAATGCCCATGCTTTGAGCCGTCTTGGAGTGCTGAACCAGCATTCGGTGTTCCCCGTGTACGGGTAAGAAGAACTTGGGACGAGTCATGTTAATCATTAACTTTTGGTCTTCCTGACAGCCGTGCCCGGAAACGTGAATGCCTTTATCGCGGCCGTAAACCACGTTTGCTCCCAACATCATCAGTTTATCGATCGTATTTACCACTGCGATCGTATTTCCAGGAATCGGATTAGCCGAGAAAATGACTGTATCGCCGTTTCTAATTTTCACTTCGTGATGTTCGCCGTTAGCAATGCGAGTCATCGCCGCCATCGGTTCGCCTTGGGAACCCGTAGTTAAAATCAAAACCTTGTCATCTGCCAAATTGCGGATTTCTTTGAGCGGTTTGAAAAGACTGTCTTCGCATTTAATGTAGCCGAGATTGCGACAGTGAGCGATGACGTTCAGCATTGAGCGGCCCACCACTCCGACATACCGATTGTTTTTCTTAGCCAACTCCAAAACAATTTGCAATCGGTGTACCGACGAAGCAAAAGTCGTCACCATCACTCTTCCCGTTGCTTGAGCGATAATTCTGTCTAAATTCGGAGCGACAGAACGTTCTGAAGCGGTAAAACCGGGAACTTCCGAGTTAGTAGAATCGCTGATCAAGCACAGCACGCCTCTTTCGCCGTACTCCGCCAGCTTTTGCAAATCAAAATGCTCGCCGTCTACGGGAGTGTGGTCAATTTTAAAGTCTCCAGTGTGAATAATAATTCCAACGGGAGTGTGAATTGCCACAGTGAAACTGTCGGCCATCGAGTGAGTGTTGCGAATGTATTCGACTAAGAAATTCTTGCCAATTCTTACCGTATCCCGGGGGCGAACAGTTCTCAATTCAGTGCGGTGAGACACTCCGGCTTCTTCCAATTTTCCGGCGAGCAAAGCCATCGCCAAACGCGGGCCGTAGATGACGGGAATTTCAAATTGTTTGAGGTGATAGGGGATGCCACCGATGTGATCTTCGTGACCGTGAGTTACGATCATACCTTTAATTTTGTGGCTGTTTTCCCGCAGGTAAGTCATGTCTGGGAGGACAATATTTACACCGTGCATTCCATCTGTGGGGAAAGCTAAACCTGCATCTAAAAGAATTATTTCGTCGCCGTACTCGAACACGCAAGTGTTTTTACCGATTTCGTGCAGCCCGCCGAGGGGAATAACTTTTAGAGCTGATGCAGTTGTATTTTTGATCATGCGTATCCTTTGTTAGTTATTTTGTTATGAGTCTGTTGACTGTTGTCTGTTGACTGTTGTCTGTTGACTGTTGTCTGTTGACTGTTGACTGTCGCCTACTGTCTACTGTCTACTGTCTACTGTCTGTTGTTCGTTGATGGGGGCGATTTTTTCCAAGATATTTGTGGAAAAATCCCCTACGGGGTTTTACTCTCCCGTACAGTCAGTTGTCTCCAATCCTCAAGCAGCAATTCTTAATTATCAGCTAATAACTCATAGCTCATAACTAATGACTGATGACTGATGATTGATGACAACCAATATTCAGTTGTCTGAAAACTCGTTCTCGCCTATCTAGCTAGCAGATACTGCGGCTAGCTGACTCAGTACGTCCTTTAACTTTTGAGTTACCTCAACGGGCGGAGCGCACAGGGGCCCACGGGTGGAACCTACATCCCAGCCTTGAAGATTAAGAGCTGCCTTAACGGGAATGGGATTTGTGGTGAGAAAAAGAGCTTTAAACAGGTCAAAAAGTTGCAAGTGAATCTGGGTAGCGACTTGAACTTGACCGGCCTCGAAAGCTTTAATCATCTGTTGCAGTTGCTCTCCTACCAGATGGCTGGCTACGCTAACTACGCCAGATCCTCCTACCGCCAACATTGGCAAAGTTAGGGAATCATCTCCAGAATAGATCGCAAATTCCGGTGATGTCAAGCACCGAATTTGACTTGCTTGATCTAGGTTGCCGCTTGCTTCTTTGACTGCCACAATGTTGGGGATTTCTGCCAATCGAGCTACTGTTTCGGGCAACATATTTTGGCCTGTGCGACCGGGGATGTTATATAACATTATAGGCAATTCTGGAGTAGATTGCGCGATCGCCCGAAAATGATTGTACAAACCTTCTTGCGGCGGCTTGTTGTAATAAGGAACCACCTGCAAACAGCCGTCTAACCCGAGTTTAGCTGCTTTTTGCGTAGCTTCGATGGCTTCTGAAGTTGAATTCGATCCGGCTCCTGCGAGTACCAAAGCTTTACCGGCTACTGCCTTTTGTACCACCTGAAATAATTGGTACTCTTCATCCCAGCTCATAGTAGGAGATTCGCCCGTAGTTCCGCACAATACTAAGCTATCTGTGCCGCGATCGGCTAAATGAATTGCCAATTGTTCTGCTACCGCATAGTTAACGCTGCCGTCTTCCTTAAACGGCGTAATCATTGCAGTCAGAACCCGTCCAAACTTTACCACACTTTCTCCGATTTTAGACTGTTGATTTTTGATTTTAAATTTTTGATTTCAGATGAAAGGTTTATCTAAAATCTTCATTTTCCTTACTGACTTGCCAACTTCAGTCGATTTTAGATTGCAGAATTTTAGATTTGAGATTTACTCCACAGATGCAATCTGGGATTTGGAACTCTTCGTCTAAAATTTTGGGTTCTCCACTCCTGGCGTTGGGGACTTGTCTCCGTTTTTTGGGTAGAGTCACCCCTAAATAGAAGCAGCCGCTGCTGGGACTCGCAGCAAATCTTTATCGGCGAGCAACTCGGCTATTTGCACCGCATTTAAAGCAGCCCCTTTGCGAATTTGATCGCCGCTCAGCCACATCTCCAACCCGCAGGGGTGAGAAATATCTTGGCGAATCCTGCCGACTAGCACTTCATCCTTACCGCTGGCCTCGACGGGCATCGGGAAATAATTAGCTTGCCAGTCTTCTACTAGCTTAACGCCGATCGCCTCCTTTAAGATTTCCCTAGCGTCGATCGGGCTAAAAGGCTCTGCAAACTCCAGATTAATCGCCTCCGAATGGGCGCGGAGTACGGGAACCCGGACGCAAGTCGCACTAATTCTAATCTCGTCAGTACCAAAAATCTTCCGAGTTTCGTTGACCATTTTCATCTCTTCCTCACAATACCCTAAATCGTTAATTGGTGTATTGTGCGGAAACAAGTTAAAAGCCAAGGGGTAGGGAAAAATATCGGTTTTGGGAATTTCCCCTGCCAAAATTGCTCTGGCTTGATCTTTCATTTCCTCCATTGCCCTGGCGCCCGCGCCGCTGGCAGACTGGTAAGTCGCTACAACTATGCGCTTGACTGGTTTAACTTTGTGCAGCGGCCAAACGGCAACTGCCATCAAAATCGTGGTGCAGTTGGGATTAGCAATGATACCTCGGTGAGTTGCCGCAGCTTGGGGATTGACTTCGGGAACAACTAGAGGTGCCGTCGCATCCATACGGAAAGCGCTGGAATTGTCGATTACCACGGCTCCGGCTGCCACTGCTTTCGGAGCCCACAGTTTAGAGATAGAACCGCCGGCGGAGGCGAGCACTAGATCTACATTATCGAACGATCGCTCGGATACAGCTTCGACCGCCAACATCTCGCCGCCAAAGGACAAAGTTGTGCCGGCTGAACGTTCCGAAGCCAGCAGCTTCAAGTCTGAAATGGGAAAACTCCGGCTGTGCAGGAGTTCTAGTAACTCGGCACCGACTGCGCCGGTGGCTCCTAAAATGGCAACTCGATAGGATTGAGACAAATTAGTTTCCTCCACAAATTAGAGTCTAAACGATCGAAATCTAAAATTTTAATAACTGCAATACTGAACAAGCTTTTGTGCGTCTAGCTAGATTGTTTATAGTGATTGAGGGGGAGAGGGGGGAGAGGATTTTTGAGCCGCCTGGGAAATATACAATTTATTAAATGCACAATAGCCGATCGAACTCAATTAATTTTATGCGACATCAGGGCGCGAGCAGATGACAAGGGTGCAAGTAACCGAGGTGGTCGATCTTACTCAATCTTAGTTTAGCATCTTTTGCCATCTGCTCGCGCCCAATCCACATCAAGTTGGTTTTGGGATACCTGCATTTGAGCAAACGCATCCATTCAATCCGATCGCCCGCTCATGCCGGTCGGATTGACATCCGAGGGCGATATATGCTATGGTGCATCGGCTATTAGCTCGACAGACGGAAATCCCCACAGTATAGTAATACTCCACTTACTGTGGGATGAAAGGCGAGCGAGATGACGATTCCACCCGCCTGCCAACAAGCGCAGGTCTTGGGAGTGGGCGGGTGAATCAGGAGACGAGCAAATAGAACCAAAACTTTCCCCAGTAAGGGTTTGAGTGCTACGATTGTAGTTATTGGGCAGCCGAAAATGCTACCAATATACTGAACCTTGACAACTGAAGATAGGGGGTTTCGTAGGGAAGTGACACATTTAATTGTGGCGGCCTCCTGCGAGTAAAATTTTCAAGGCACGAAGGTGCTTGGAATTTCATTTTTGAAACCAAGAGTGGGGCGGGACGTGTTCCTCACTATAAAATGCCGTAGAGGGAAACAATAGGAGTACCTTGAAGGAAGATCTGGATATCCTTAACAGGACTCAGATGCCTACACCATAACGCTTGCAATTGGTGTAGGAGCGTCACTGGACTTAACCTCCACATTCCTAGCAGCAAAACCTAGTATCCTCAAACCAAAACTATTTGGCAAGAGCGAAAAAAGTAGCCGGAAACGACTTACAGTCTCATCCGGTAGAGGTGTTGGTAGTTATGTCGCTACAAGTCAAAGCGTACAAACTTAAAATGCAAGCAAAGTCAGATTTGTATGTATTTTATCAAAATTGTTAAATATCACAAAAGCCGATGAAAGTAACCCAGGAAAAACTTCCAGCCAGTCAAATTGGTTTGGAAATCGAAGTGCCATCAGAAAAATCAAAACAAGCTTACGAGCAGGTAATTAAACAATTCGCTCGCGAGGTCAATATTCCTGGGTTCCGCAAAGGCAAAGTTCCCCGCCAAGTTTTGCTACAGCGCCTGGGCCAGACTCGCTTGAAAGCTACAGCTTTGGAAAATTTGATTAATGATTCACTGCAAAAAGCTCTCGAACAAGAAAAAATTCCGGCAATTGGCAGTTTTGAACTCCGCACTGAGTTTGAAGAATTGCTAGGAAAGTTCGATCCAGAACAGCCTCTGACTTTTTCGGCTAAGGTTGATGTAGAACCCGAAGTAAAAATGGGTCAGTACACCGGCTTGCAGCTTCAAGCAGAAGAAGTTAAGTATGATGAGGCTCAGGTAGATGAGGTACTGGCAAAATATCGATCGGACAAAGCGACTTTAATCCCCGTAGAAGGCCGGCCAGCTCAATTGGGAGACATGGCTTTGGTTGATTTCGCAGGTAGATTTGCCGAAGCAGCCGAAGGTGAAACTCCCGCAGAAATTCCAGGTGGCGATGCCGAAGACTTTCAAGTAGAATTGTCGGAAAATCAGTTTGTACCGGGCTTTATCCAAGGCATGATCGGGATGAACCCGGGAGAAACTAGAGAAGTTTCCGTCCAGTTCCCTGATGAATATAGCAGTGAAGAATTGGCGGGAAAACCAGCAGTATTTACGATTACTCTGAAAGAACTGAAGGAAAAGGAATTGCCGGAGTTGGACGACGACTTTGCCCAAGAAGTTAGCGAGTTTGAAACTTTAGCACAACTGCGCGAATCCCTCGAAACTCGGTTTAAAACAGAGCAAGAAAACAAGTTATTAGTTAATAAGGAAAAAGCCATATCAGCAGCACTGGTTCAGCTCATAGATGTGGAAATTCCCGCAACAATGGTCGATCGCGAAATCGATTATTTGCTCAACCAACAAGCCATGCAGTTGAAAAATTATGGCATAGATATCAACCAACTGTTTACCGAACAAAATATCGGCCCGATGCGGGAACGCTCTCGTCCGGAAGCAGTAGAAAGGCTCAAACAAACTCTAGCTCTGGCAGAAGTAGCCAAGCTGGAATCCTTATCTGTTGAACCAGCAGAAGTATTAGCAGAAGTAGCAAAAGTCAGAAAGCAGTTTCCCAAAGGGAATTTTGACCCTGAAAAGTTGCGGGAATTTGTAGCAGAAGACTTGCTCAAACAAAAAACCTTGAAATGGTTGGAAGAAAAAGGGACAATTGAACTCGTACCTGAAGGCTCTCTCAATCCCATAGAAGAATCAGACGCTGAAGAGTCTGGGGAAGCAGCCACGAGCGCGATCGACGTGGAAGTCGTAGGCGAAGAGTAAAAGCTTCTAGTTGGGCTTCGAGAAACTACAAGTAGAAGGGTGCGCGGTGTGCACCCTTCTGCTTGCTAAAACAGAACTGAATGCACGGGGGCTAGAAACCCGGTTTCTATTTAGATGTCTCGCGGCCCAACCAAGATTTTGCGAGGAAACCGGGTTTCTGTTGCTAAGCTCTGTACAAGCTTGGCGCGCGGACTAGAAACAGCGTTGATTTGTAACTAGGTGTTTTAACTCATTCACCCTCCGAGCGTTGCGAGTCAAGCCAGCTTTGCGCCAAAAAAGCAATTTGAAGACTCAAAACTCCCCATTCCCCACATCAGGGTTCATTCGAGGCATAATAGTTAAAAGCTGGCGGCTTAATTTCAAGCTTTCATCAGCAGCAAATTGTCTAGAATCCTTGACTGGTGTCTTATGGTGGTATCTCAATCTTCCAATTACCTAATTACAAGCTATAACGATTTTGATGTCAGCTCTAGCCCCAGCAATGTAGTACCGATGGTACTAGAACAGTCGGGGATGGGCGAGCGGGCATTTGACATTTACTCGCGCTTGCTGCGGGAGCGCATTGTGTTTTTAGGAACTCCCGTAACCGACGAAGTGGCTGACTCGATCGTAGCTCAGCTATTGTATCTAGATGCCGAAGATCCAGAAAAAGATGTTCAAATGTACATCAATTCCCCCGGCGGCTCGGTAACGGCGGGTATGGCAATTTATGACACAATGCAGCAAATTCGCCCGGATGTGGTGACGATTTGTTACGGTTTGGCTGCGAGTATGGGCGCATTTCTGCTGACAGCGGGAGCCCACGGGAAACGGATGTCTCTTCCGAGTTCCCGGATTATGATCCACCAGCCATTGGGAGGCGCTCAAGGTCAAGCAGTAGATATTGAGATTCAAGCTAAAGAAATCCTCTATCATAAGCGTAAGCTGAATCAACTGCTAGCACATCACACGGGTCAACCGATCGACAAATTAGAGGCAGATACAGAACGCGACTTTTTTATGTCAGCCGATGAAGCCAAAGATTACGGATTGGTCGATCGAGTGATCGAAAAAGAAAACCTTCCGGCTGCGGGAGAAAACGTCACTGCACTGAATTAAGAGGCTGTTATGTCTAAGTACGACTCCCATCTAAAATGTTCGTTTTGCGGCAAGTCTCAAGAGCAAGTGCGAAAGTTAATCGCAGGCCCCGGGGTTTATATCTGCGATGAATGCGTTGATTTGTGCAATGAAATTTTAGATGAGGAGTTGTTTGATTCGAGTGCTGTGCCCGCAGCAGCAGCGGTTCCGAAGCAGGAAACAACGCAAAAACGGCGCGCTACCTCGGGCAAAAGTATGTCGATGAGCCAAATTCCCAAGCCGAGGGAAATTAAAAATTATCTCGACGAAAATGCGATCGGTCAAGAGGAGGCGAAAAAAGTCCTCTCGGTGGCAGTTTACAACCACTACAAGCGCCTCAGCTTTATCCATGCCAAAAATAGCGGCAAGCACCCCCCGGAAGAAGTAGAACTGCAAAAATCAAATATTTTGTTAATCGGGCCGACGGGCTGCGGCAAAACTCTCCTGGCTCAGACTTTGGCTGATATGCTGGACGTGCCGTTTGCGGTGGCTGACGCGACGACGCTGACGGAAGCGGGCTATGTCGGGGAAGATGTGGAAAATATTTTGCTGCGGCTGCTGCAAGTGGCAGATATGGACGTGGAAGAGGCGCAGCGCGGAATTATTTATATTGATGAAATCGACAAAATAGCCCGCAAGAGCGAAAATCCTTCGATTACGCGGGATGTGTCTGGGGAAGGAGTGCAGCAGGCTTTGCTGAAAATGCTGGAGGGGACGATCGCCAATGTACCACCTCAAGGCGGCCGCAAGCACCCGTATCAAGACTGCATCCAAATTGATACCAGCAATATCATGTTTATTTGCGGTGGCGCTTTTGTCGGTTTGGACAAAGTGATCGATCAGAGAACTGGTAAAAAGTCAATGGGTTTTATTCAGCCGGGAGAAGCTCAACCGAAGGAAAAGCGGGCCGCTGATGTGCTCAGGCAACTGGAACCAGACGATTTGGTAAAATTTGGGATGATTCCGGAGTTTATCGGGCGGGTGCCGGTGGCGGCGGTGTTAGATCCGCTGGATGAGGAAACGCTGATGGCGATTTTGACTGAGCCGCGCAATGCTTTGGTGAAGCAGTATCAAAAGCTGCTAAAAATGGATAATGTACAGTTGGATTTTCAGTCGGATGCGATTCGGGCGATCGCCCAGGAAGCATACCGCCGCAAAACAGGAGCGCGAGCGCTGCGGGGAATTGTCGAAGAATTGATGTTGGATGTGATGTACGAGTTGCCGTCGCGCAAGGATGTGACGCGGTGTACGATTACTAAGGAAATGGTTGAGAAGCGATCGACTGCCGAATTGTTAGTGCTTCCGTCTTCGCTACCAAAACCAGAATCAGCTTAAAAGCTCAATTGGTTCGTAGTGAGGACTTTAGTCCTTCTTCCTGAGGACTAAAGTCCTCACTACAAACGTGCAGCTTAAAAGCTCAATTGGTTCGTAGTGAGGACTTTAGTCCTTCTTCCTGAGGACTAAAGTCCTCACTACAAACGTGCCAATAGGTTCGATCGTGAGGACTTTAGTCCGCTAATTTAGATGCGGACTAAAGTCCTCACGATCAAACATCTTGATTGAACTCCCAAAATCAATCGATTACCAATCGATGAAATCATCCCCATCAACCTCAGAAGATAACTCAGGAAAATCTTCCTCAGTTTCCAAGCTGAAACTCCCCGACTCCCAAATCTCTAAATCATCCGACAAATCGACAACTTGTCCTTCAAACATATCAGCCCATTGCCTGCTAGTATTCGCTACAGATCGAGCATCAGCCCGCACCGCTACAGCCTGAGCATTTAACTCATTCTGAGAGTCTGTAGAACTGTTTATCTGCCGCAGCGGTTCAGAAACATTTGGCACATTGGTGGCAGTATTTTCATCCGCCCAAGAGTGTTTTTGCTCTTCTCCCCCGTTCCCCAAAAAATCATCTGCTATCTCAGAATTCCCCGAGTCCTCAACCTGTTGATTATCATTACTCACAGCAGGTAAATTCCCAGGAATTTCGGCAACACGTCCGTTATAATTTTGTAAATCTTGGGCGCGGGAACTATTAGTTTCAGCGGGATTTGTCAGTCCCACTTTTACTGTTACTTGTCGGTTAAAAACTTGCAAAAAAGCTTCTTCAATATTAGCTACTTTGTCTTTAGCTGTATTGAGCAGCTTCGGCGCTCGAATCTTAACATAGGCAGTATTATTGGTAAAAATTACTAGATTTCCGTGTTGGCGAAGCAGGACTTGAGTGCTGAACGGTCGCACTTTGGCAAGTACCTGTTCCCACACTCTATTTAAATCCATTTCATCGGCTGAATTAGTCGGTGAATAATTTGTTTGATTCGTTTCAGGAGTTGGTATCGCTTCGGGAATCGGTGCAGGAGGCGTGCTTTCTGTGCGATTAACAATAGGTTGCGAAGTTGGGGGAGTATTTTGAGGTTTGGCAGCGGGAGGCTGTTCGATATGAGCTGTGGAACTCCCCCCCGAAGCCTGGGGGGGCTGGGGGGGGTGAATTTGGGATTGACCACTATTTTGACTTGCTTCGCCTGCTGGTTGTGGCTGAGTTCTAATGGCTGAAGGCAACAATCCCAACAGCGTTACTTCCAGCCACAAACGCGGCTGAGTGGTGTTTTTAATTTGCACTTCGTGGGTTTGCAAGTGTTTTTGACTTGCTAAAATTAACTCGGCATCCCAACTGCGGGCAAAATCGCAAAGTTTTTCCCAAGTCGCGGCGGTTAAAGCTACTAAATCAGACCGTTTTGGTGCAGATGAGGCTATGAGCAAATCTCGGTAAAAGCTGGCGAGGCTTTGCAGCACGATTAGCGGTTCCCGTCCGCGATCCATCAGGTGGCGGGTCATGTCTATTAATGCTGTAGCGTTATCGTTTGCGATCGCTTGCAGCAGTTCCATCAAGTCATTTTCGGGGACTGCGCCGACTAAATCCCAAACTTTTTCGACTGTTATTTGACCGGGAAATAAGCTGAGTTGGTCGAGCAAACTTTCTGCATCTCGCAGTCCTCCTTGGGCGATTTGAGCTACCATTTGTACTGCGTCGCTGGCAATATTTATATTTTCTAATTGGGCGATTTTGTGCAAGTGGGCGGTCATTGAATCGAGGGGAATCCGGCGGAAGTCGAATTTTTGGCAGCGAGATATGATGGTTGGTAAGACTCTTTGGGGGTCGGTTGTGGCGAGGACGAATACAACGCGATCGGGCGGTTCTTCTAAGGTTTTTAAAAGGGCGTTGAACGAGGCCACGGTTAACATATGGCAGTTATGTGTACAGAGTCCATTTGCCACAAAGTTGTGATTGTCTTCTACTTCAATATCATAAACCCTCTCGACTCCAGCGACTTTTACAGATGCGACTGTCTCCGAATTTGTAATCCATTGTAGGGATTGAATACTGTTTAAAGTTTGACACCCATTTTCTACTGGTTTCAGCGCCGGTGTGTATAGCGATTTAGAATCAATTGGATGATTTTTGTAGAGGTAATTTTTGGGTGTTAGACTCGTTAGCACCAGGGGGGATACGGGGATATCGGCGCTACATAATGCTGTCGTACCCACATTCACAGGGGATAGTATCTTCACTCCTTCTTTTACGTCTTTGGCTAGTATCCATCCCTGTTCTGTCCTGATTGGATGATTGGCAGTGCATCTAATTTCTCGGTTGGCGGTTTTAATCAACAGTGTTTGTTTTTTACCTTGGTCTAACCACCTCAAAACTTTTTTAAATTCCCAAGTTTCAGAAGTTTCGTTATAGCTGAGAACTTGTTTGCCTTTGATGTTGGGATTGTCGATCCGCATCAGACCTTCGCTAGTTTGTACGTGAGAATCACCGCTCAAACATTCGTCGATTACATATACTTTATAGCGGCACTGTACGGGGGCAAATTGCGCTCGTTCGATCAAGTCCCGAATGTTGTCTACTCCGGTGTTGCTGGCTGCGTCGATTTCGATGACATCCAGTGTGGAACCTCGGGCAATTTCTTGACAAACGTTACATTTGCCGCAGGGTGTCGGGGTAGGGGCGCCGGTAGAAATACAGTTGAGGGATTTGGCGAAAATTCTAGCACTAGAGGTTTTACCGGTGCCTCTGGGGCCGGTGAATAGATATGCTGGTGCTATGCGCTGTTGCAGGATGGCGCTGGTGAGGGTTTGGGCGATCGCCTCTTGGCCGACTAATTCGGCAAATGTCTGAGGGCGGTACTTGTGATGCAGGGGTTCGTAGGTCACGATCGAATATTTGTGGTATTAGCTGTAATCTTAGCTAAGGACACGTTGTTCGATCGCACCAGATATCTACTCTCACAGCCCGCCGCCCGGTGGGCCAGCAGGGCGAGAGCGATCGAACAGTAGTAATTAGCACCCGATAGGAGAGTCCGCTTCTCGATCGGTTGTTCTCCAGAAGTGTTTTTGGCGATCGCTGGAGAGAGTTAGTATTGATTTATGTGTACTTATTTTTCTTTTGCTAGAAACGGAGGCTTGGGAACCAATTTTTTTTTACCTATATTGGTATAATCTATTACAGACAATTCACCATTGCTTTTTGCCGGTGCCAGCGCGGGATTTTCCGATATTTCGGAAACCTGCTTGCAGTTAAAGATAAAGTATTAATTAGAGGGTGCCTGTTCGAGTTCTAGAAATCCAGTTATACCAAGATGGTGGTGGAATGATGTCAACGTTGGTCGATCGAGTTACACTGCCAGCTCTACTCTGGAATCCTGTATAAATATAGCGTCAAAATTTACCCTTTAAAAGCCCATGTCAACCCAAATCATCCTTGTAGAACCAAGGTTGGCAGTAGCCTCTCCCAAACCTAAACAGGCTAAACCCGGATCTCCGTCCCCCGACCAGATATTGATGGGATCGTCGGGATTGCTGTTATTATTGCTGATCGGTTTAGCGGTATTTACCAAGCTAAGACTAGATGATTTGAGTAAGAAGCTCAAATTTGAAGAGTTTAGAAATCGAGAACTCCAGAAAAAATACAAAATGGCTCTGGAAACCATATCAAAGATGGAAAAGAACCCCGACCTCATTCACTCGCGAGACTTTAATTTAGACTACCTGAGAATGCGGATGGCGGAAGAAGTCTTTCACTTTGCCATTGTGAACCAGATTAAAGTAAAAGTCAAAGACAAAATTAGTATTGCCCTGCGCCCGACTCAGAGTGCAGTAGGAGATAAAAATGGGAATGCTGGCAGCGGCAGGCAAGTAGATTCGATGTTTGATATCGAATACGAAACTGGCGATCCAGCCGTAAAAATAGAAAAGCGAGTGCTGTTTCGGATTCAAATTAAGCTGATGAAACTGCCGACTCAGGCAACATCGGCGACAATTAATCAAATCATTGACTGTTTGGAAACTTATCTGAGTCCTTCAGACGACCATGATAGTTGGCAGCCGACTATTCAAGGTCGCATCGTTCACATTGAATGGGATCAAAAAGCGAAGCCGACGCCGATGTTGGTGCTGGAACAGTCGAATGAAGGGGTGAATGTTACCTTTAGGACTACGAGAACGCCTACCGGCAGACCTGCAAATGAGAATGAGAGCCAGTTGGCAGGAGCTAAGGGTCAAAAAAGCGGCAAAAGTAGTTCTAAAAGTGCAGCCAAAGGTGGTACAAAAAGCCCTGCGAAGGTAGGAGCAAAACGTCCAGGCTCTCGGAAATAAGTTGAGGTAAGCAGATTTCAGCTATTTAGGGTAATCAAACAGCACCTCGGTCATGTAATGTTCTGCCCAATCTTGACCGAAAGCTTTTTCGAGTACGCGGCGGGTTTTGTCGTTTTGCTGCTGCTGGGTGCAGTAGTAAATTTGAGCGTCGAGAATTTTTGCTTCTTCGACGACAGAAACTGGTTCCGAAGCGACTGCGAGTTTGCAGTGAATTTCCACGTAGGATTCAACTATGTCGAGAAATCGGCTTTCTTCTTCCTGTGAATCGGGGCGCACAAACAGGCAAAACTCTGAGAATATATCGCCCCATTCGGGAATTTGGCGGGGACAAGAAAATTGGTTTACGGGCAAAGTTTGCAGTCGAGTGCGGTAGGTTTCCGACAAAGTTCGATCGGGATTGAGGGGAGAAAGGTCTGCGATCGCCGCGCTAATTTGACCTTTGCCTGCTACGATATCTGTGCCGAACATCGGCAAAGCATAATTCGGTCTGGGAAACATCACGCAGTGGAGGATATCCAGCAGCGGCCCGACTTTAGCCAGTTCCAGGTGTATTTTGCGGAATTGGGGAGTTTGATAGCAGCGATTTTCGATGATCAGTTTTTCTCCTTCCAGCCGCCCTTCCACGTATCCCAACTCAGCGGGGAGGTGGTAGGGTTCGAGGTCGAGGTACCGACGCCATACTGATTCTATCCGATCGGCTAATTCGCGGATAAGGTAGTGCTGTTGGTCGCGCAGGGAAGGCTTGGATGTTTCTAACATTCTTATTTATCGGGCGATCGCTTAATAAAACTTCATTCTACGGTTGCAGGATGCAATAAACAACGTAGATACTTTTAAGGATATCAGCAGTTCGACGCGCGATCGAGTAAGTTTTACAGAAAAATCTGTCCAAGATAGAAAGCCGTGTGACATTAGTCTAGGTATTGGCAGTCGCACAGAGCAATAAATTGCCATAAAAACCCGAGTAATGAGTAAGATTTGCGGAAACTCTCCGCTAAAATAAATGCACTAGCGGTAATTCGCAGGGAAAAAGCAAAGTAGGTAAGCGCGGAGATTTTGTATGTTTGGTCTGGGATTGCCCGAATTGGGCATTGTTGCGGTAGTCGCCATTCTAATTTTCGGCCCCAAGAAAATTCCTGAGTTGGGAAATGCTTTGGGCAAAACGCTGCGGAGTTTTAAGGAAGGGGTCGGTCAAGCTGATGATGAATCTACCCAGAAGGAGAAGGACAAAGAGGAAGAGCAAACCCTAGGAAAGTAATTTGCTGAACGAACTGCAAGTAGAAGCAGCAACGCTCTGTCATCGTATATGTAGAGAATGTTTCATTTGGCAATGTCTATATTTCCAAATAATAATGTGCTGGCAATCATCGCGATCGCTTTCAAAAATACCCCGATGTGAAATGTATTTCTAGCTAATTTTTGTTGTGTTTTTTTGCGGAAAGTTTGTCAGTTTTTGGCAATTAGTCCGTCTTTTTGGGCGAGGATTCGATAATATTTGGGGGCGTTTTTAGATGCTTGTATTCCTGATTGTCGGTTGCCTAACTGTTTGTTGCGAGGGATATACTGCAATTTCCCTAGCTTGATTTTCGCCTTTTTTAGGGAAACTGGCAGTTGTATTTTTTATCTTGGTAGCACAGGAATGGTGGCGATCGCCCTTGGCGATCGTCCGCGACGAGAGCGTGCGCGTCCGTGCCGATCGCCAAATGCCAATTAAACCGCTATCTAGTAGTGTCTCTGGGAAAAATAAGGAGCTATCGAGAGCGACAAAGCAGCAGAGTCCCTTTAGATGGTGGCTGTTTGAGCGATCGCGTCCGTCAAGTCCTGACGCTGCAAATCTATTCTGGCAAATGCCTCCCGCGAGGGATGCCGCCCGCGCCAAAATCTGCAATTGGATAAATGGCGTACAAGATAGATTTGGTGGTAAAATGAAATATGGTAACTCCCATCGGTGCCAAAGTTTCGGAAAACGTGAAACTGGCCAGTCCATAGGGCTGTGCCTTCCGATGTAAAACCCAAAGTACGTTACTGTAAACAGACCATATTTTAAGTAAGTTACACTGCGCAGGAGAACTGACAAATGCTACAGCGCAAAATCTATCAACTCTGTTGTGATGGTCGTGAGGTTTCTATTTTTCTTCGAGATCAGCAACGTTGGATAGAGCGCGCTCGTATCCTAGATATTGAAGGGGATCTAGTCACGCTGCGCTACGAAACCGACGAAGAAGACGAAATTAGCTCCTGGGAAGAAATGGTGCGTCTAGAAAGTATTGGAGCTGTGTCCCAGAAGTTGGCTTCGGTGTCGAGAACTAACTGCGAACCCCTAGTTTCTGACGATTGTCCCGAAGCCGAGCAAATTCGCAATCACTACCCGGACTCGAATTTAGAATAGTTTCGATCCTTAGCTTGAGGCACAAAGAATAGTTGGGGGAAAAGAAAACGACTTTTCTCCCTTTTTTGTCGATGAATTGGGGAAAAAACCCGGTTTTGCCGAAAAATCTTCTGGGTTGTGACCAAATAAGTTCAATCCTGGACGCATCGATCCCCCCAACCCCCCTTAAAAAGGGGGGCTTTCAGGTTCCCCCCTTTTTAAGGGGGGCTAGGAGTGGGATCGGCATTTGAGCCACTTCGTGCGTAAGTCCTAAAGTTGTTTTGCATTTAATTTTGAGTTCGATCGCGGGCAGGATGCGGGCGCCACAAGAAAGAGCAATCTTGGACGCAGTACCGATGAAAAACAGATGCTGCGATTGCTTCGATCGGAGATCGCGCTCATGCTGTCGCTCACAATGACAGAAATACGCGATCGATGCGTCCAGGAATGAAGAGCTTGCCGCTGCTTAAACCGGGTTTTTTGCCGGAGTGCGTCCACAAGTGTTCTGTTGTTTTGTTTGTCTGCGGGCTGGTTTCGAGGTACCTGACAGCTTATTCGCCCTCTATTTCCTCATCTAGGAAAAATTCAGACTCCGGTATCGCTTCAAACACCGGACAGAAACCGTCGGGAGTGACTTTAAAGCCAAACAAAGCACTGGACTGGTTCCAACAGCGCTGGCCGCGGTAGTGCTGGCAATTGCCACAGCATTCGAGGTTGGCTTGAACGGCGTTGCCTTGAAACAGCAGTTCCCGCTGGGAGATGCCGCGCAGTACGAGTTCTTCTCCTTGCCAGCGGGCTTCTACTAAGCCTGTATCGGCAAAATTTGCCCACCGAGGATCGGCTGTAATCGGATTCGGCAAGCTAATTGCTACCTCTGTCTCCAATTCGCTGAGTTCTCCCTCATAGTTAGTTTCCGGGATTGCGGGCTGCAAAAACATTTCCCCGATCGGCAATTCAACAACAGTCCCTACCGCCGGAGTGTGCAATTGGTAGCGGTTTCGCAGCTCGTCCAAGTTAGCCAAATCAGCCAAATATGCAGGGGAACCGTGCACCAAAATTATGTGCTGGGGACGCAAGTTGTGGATGAGCTGGGTAGTCCCAGGGCCGTCGCAGTGTTCGGCTAGCAGATAAGTTTCAATGAGCCGAACTCCAGATTCCCAACCGTTGGCAAGCCATTCCCTGACGGGATATCCGGGTTTTTGAGGTGCGAGTAATATCCAAGGATTTGTGCGATCGGCAACGTACAAACCCAAATCGGAAATTTGGTCAGTAATTACAATACACGGGGTTTTCCCCAATTCGGAGCGCTGTTCGGCAGACAGCCGGCGCACGCGAGGTTTCACCCTTTCGTCCCAAAACAAAGGTTGGTGGAGAGCAAAGTTTTGAACGGCGGTGGGAAAATGGGGCAGCAGTTCCAGATAAGCGTCGCACCCGTCGGCGACAGTGCCGTCTACCCAAATATCCAAGTCGCGCCCGGTGAAGTAGTGGTGGCTGCGGAGCAGCATCAGCAGTTCTTGACCCAAACCGAGGGCGGGTGCGGGTAGCAGTACCGAGTACCCGTCGGCGATCGCCCGGTGGATGCGATCGGCTAACTGATTCTCCAGTTGTCGGCGGTGAGGGTGGCGCGCCGTGCCGTAACTGCCTTCCAAAATTAACACGTCCGGCTTCATGCCCCGGAGTTCTCCCAGGGGCAAACCTTCCACCAAACGAGAGTTGGACAGAAAAAAGTCGCCGGTGTAAAGCAGGGTGTAGGTGCGGTGGGGGGCTTCATAAGTCAAGAGTACAGTCGCCGCTCCGGGCAAATGGCCCGACGGGAACAACTGCACGCTCAGTCCCCGCCGCAGTTCGACCGACGACTGCCAGGGCAGTGCCTGACAGAACCGGGATTCCGGCTGCTGAGCCTGTTCTGGCCAGTTGAGCGGTAGCAGTCGCGCTGTGACTTCGCTGGCGTAAATTGGCAATTGAGGGAAAGCCTGGTGGAGTGCTAGCAAACCTCTGGCATGATCGGAGTGGGCGTGGGTGCACACTACGAAATCGGCTGGGGGCGATCGATCTAGTGTCGCTGACAGGGGTGCGACATCCTCTATACCGCAGTCGAGTAAAATGCGGTACGGCCCCATTCGTACTAGCAGACAGACCCCTTCCTGGGCGTGGCCTGCGCCGTAAGGTAAACAATCGAGATCCATCACTGCGGTTAGCTCCCTGTACAAGCGCGCAACTTGCAGTATCGCAACATCTAACTAAATGTTTGCTGCGACTGCATTCATTCATTCATTGATTCGATCGAGTTGAGTCTTGGACGCAAAAACCAGGTTTGATGGAGGAAAAGACTGTGTTTCTGTCCTCGTTGTCGGTCAAAAAACCGTCGCTCAAAGTTCTGGTGCGTCAGCTTTGGACTTAAATTTTTCCTCTACACCTGCGGTTCCCGTCGTGCAAACAAAGTAATTGCACTTGAAATTTGATGCGATCGATCGACGAGGAAAGCCATTTTCCGAAGGCACGGACTGAAATTGGTCTGCGGCCTTCAACAAAGTTAATGCTAGTGGTTCTTGCATCAAAAGTTACATTTTTATTGCACCTTGTCAGAGCAGCGAATTCGATCTCACAAGCTGAGTTTTAAACCTTTTTTCATAATTTGCGCCTGCTAAAAGCTAGATCTTTTTTATGAGAAGATTTTAAGCCAGCAGCCCACAGATGTTGACAAAACATTACAAATCTTCATCTTTCGGGTTTTGAGGGCGGTGTAGAGTCCAATAATCCCAACTTAGAGAACCTGACTCATGCTGGCGAAGTGCTTTAGTCACGAAGATGGCGGCTTTATGAGTGCGATCGGTTTTTTTGTAAAAGTTTGATACATTTTTCTAAGCAAACCTTGTGGCGATCCAGGAGAGACATCTTGCAGTGTCGGGCTTTTTTCTTGGGCAAAATATCGAATTTTCAATCTAACTCGCCCCATTGGTGCGCCCTCAATCTTCCAAAATCTCAACTAAATCTTCCATCGTCACGTCGAAGGCGCGGGCAATTTTGTAGACAGCAGACAAATCGACTGTGTTCAAAGCGTCGCGTCTCCCGTAGCTTTTTACGGTGTTGTAGTTGACTCCCGAGCGATCGGCAACTTCTTTGAACGTCCAACCCTTTTGCTCAGCTAGTTCTCGAATCCGCAGCCTCACGTAGCCCATTAGCCCGATCGCCCTTACTATTCCAAAAACTCGACCAAATCTTCAATCATGACATCAAAAGCCATAGCGATTTTCTGAACGGCACTCAGGTCAACTGTATTCATGCCGTCATCCCGTCTAGCGTAACCCTTAACTGTATTGTAATTAACGCCAGAGCGATCGGCCACATCTTGCAGCGTCCAACCCTTTTCTTCTGCCAACTCTCGAATTTTTAGTCTAACTCGCCCCATTTCTGAGCCCTCAATCTTCCAATATCTCAACCAAATCTTCCATCGTCACGTCGAAGGCGCGGGCAATTTTGTAGACAGCAGACAAATCGACTGTGTTTAAGGTATCGCGCTGAACGTAGCTTCTGACAGTGTTGTAGTTGACTCCGGATCGATCGGCAACTTGCTTTAGCGTCCAACCCTTTTGTTCAGCTAGTTCTCGAATCCGCAGTCTAACGTATCCCATGTTTTAACTTGACATTGATGCGTATGCAACATATGATATCTATGTACACTGAAAACGATCGCCCTCCTAGCCTGGAAAACTTGAGGGCGATCGCTTTTCTACCCAACCCCGCAAACGCGGGGCACGATTTTCCTATGATACCAACATCAAAGCCTAAATCACACATTCATCCCTGGTGTATCGTGCGGCAACTGCCGAATATGCAGCGATTGGTTGTGGCGCGCTTCCACCGCCGCGGCGATGCTGAGGGCTATATCCAGATTTTACGGCGGTTAGTACCCGCGACTAAACACGCGATCGTCTTTGATACGACTGGGGCTGAAAAATTGCCAGATGCTCGGACATCTGAGATAGAGCGAATGCTTTAACGGATAAGTGCGATCGCCCTTTTGTGTTTGAATTGGCAAGCAGTAAATCGTGAAGGGCGATCTGCTTTGTTGTCTTAATGCTAACTGAAAAGGCGATCGATCGACCCAACTTAACTTCTGATATTAAAAGTAACTTCACCAATCCAACGAGCGAATTTATACTTGTACTGAAATTTTACAGTTATCATGAAGCTACCTAACGCCGATCGCGCTATAATTGACATCAGGAAGCTGTCAACTTACTGTCTAGATTTAGAGCATTCCGATGGACAACATAAAGCGCGCGTGTTCCGATCGGCTTTAGGCATAGGCTTAGAGGACGTAGACGAACTGCGAAGAGCTTTGTTGAAAGCAATTTTGACTTCAGAAGCAATTCCGACTCAACAAGACCGGCACGGTCAGAGATATGTAGTTGATTTTCTAATGACTCGACTCGACAAACAAGCTATAGTACGGAGTGCTTGGATTATCAGAACTACCGAGAATTTTCCCCGCTTAGTAACTTGTTATATTCCGTGAAAGAGGTATCTAAAAATGAATTTCACAATCAAACTGCTTGATGTCGTTGCATTACTAGAAGACTTACCACACCAGGGCTTGTATCGCGGTCAAGTGGGGACAGTAGTTGATGAATACGATGCAGAATTTGTTGAAGTTGAGTTTAGCGATTTGCACGGTTGTACCTACGCGCTAGAAGCTTTTAGCAAGTCGCAGTTAATGATTTTGCATCACAGTGCGCTTGTAGAAACCCAATGGCTAAAAAGTCAGCCATCAGTACAAAAACCAGTTTTAAAGTGCTAATAATCCCCGTGCAGCTAATAATTAGCCGTTACCAACTAAAAACATAAGCAATTTTTATATTGACTGTTGGCGACTTACTTATTATAATTACCAGGTCAAAAATAACAAAAATCTTACGCCTAACAGTTTTTCTCAAATAACAGGTAAACTATTCTAAGTTTGCGCGTACCAACGCCGCAGACACAACCTATATCTGTTAAGGATTCGTCCTAATTCTTAGGAGCGGGATTTTAAAATATGCATCTCAGCGAACTGACTCATCCAAACCAATTACACGGCCTCTCGATTCATCAACTCGAACAAATTGCCCGACAAATTCGAGAAAAGCATTTAGAAACTGTAGCAGCCAGCGGCGGACACCTCGGCCCGGGATTGGGTGTAGTCGAACTGACCTTAGCACTTTACCAAACACTCGACCTCGATCGCGACAAAGTTACCTGGGATGTCGGCCACCAAGCTTATCCGCACAAATTGATCACTGGCCGCTATAACGAATTCCACACCCTGCGCCAAAAAGACGGCGTTGCAGGCTATCTCAAGCGCTGCGAGAGCAAATTTGACCATTTCGGCGCCGGTCACGCTTCCACGAGCATCTCCGCAGCCTTAGGGATGGCGATGGCGCGCGACCTCAAGGGCGAAAACTTTAAAACCGTAGCAGTCATTGGCGACGGTGCGCTGACAGGGGGTATGGCACTCGAAGCGATCAACCACGCGGGCCATATGCCGAAAACCAATGTGATGGTAGTGCTTAACGACAACGAGATGTCAATCTCGCCCAACGTCGGCGCAATTACCCGCTATTTGAACAAGATGCGACTCTCGCAGCCGGTACAGTTTCTCAAAGATAACTTAGAGGAACAATTCAAACAAATTCCCTTTGTGGGCGAAACTTTTACCCCGGAAATGGAACGCCTCAAAGAAGGCATGAAACGTTTAGCCGTATCGAAAGTAGGGGCTGTAATTGAAGAATTGGGCTTTACCTACATGGGCCCGGTAGACGGACACAATTTGGAAGAGTTAATTGCTACTTTCAAACAAGGTCATACTATCCAAGGGCCTGTGTTGGTTCACGTGGTGACGGTGAAGGGCAAAGGATATGCGATCGCCGAAAAAGACCAAGTAGGATATCACGCCCAAAATCCCTTTAACTTAGCCACGGGCAAAGGTATTCCTTCCACCAAACCCAAACCACCAGCCTACGCAAAAGTATTTGCCCACGCCCTGGTCAAGCTAGCAGAAAATAATCCTAAAATTGTCGGCATTACCGCTGCAATGGCAACCGGAACTTGCCTTGACAAACTTCAGGAAAAACTGCCGAAACAGTACATTGATGTTGGCATTGCCGAACAGCACGCAGTGACTTTATCGGCAGGTTTAGCCTGCGAAGGAATGCGCCCGGTTGTCGCAATTTACTCGACATTTTTGCAGCGGGGATACGACCAAATAGTTCACGATGTCTGCATCCAAAACTTGCCTGTTTTCTTCTGTTTGGATCGCGCTGGAATTGTCGGCGCTGACGGCCCGACGCACCAAGGAATGTACGACATTTCCTACTTGCGCTGCTTGCCAAACATGACAATTATGGCGCCGAAAGACGAGGCGGAATTGCAGCGGATGGTAGTCACCGGCATCAACCACACCAGCGGCCCGATCGCCATGCGTTACCCGCGCGGCAACGGTTACGGCGTCCCTCTGATGGAAGAAGGTTGGGAAGAATTGGCGATCGGCAAAGCGGAAATTCTCCGCAACGGCGATGACGTGCTAATCTTAGGTTACGGTTCGATGGTGTATCCGGCAATGCAAACCGCCGAGATGTTGAGCGAACACGGCATCGAAGCAACTGTGATTAATGCGCGTTTTGTCAAGCCTTTGGATACGGAATTAATCTTACCTTTAGCACAGCGAATTGGCAAAGTTGTCACAATGGAAGAAGGCTGTTTGATGGGCGGTTTCGGTTCAGCAGTAGCCGAAGCTTTGATGGATAACAATATCCTGGTTCCATTAATGCGGCTGGGCGTACCTGATACATTGGTGGATCACGCTACACCAGAGCAGTCATTTGCCAGTTTGGGATTGAATCCGTCGCAAATGTGCGATCGCATCTTGGCAACATTCAGCCGCAAAGAGTCTCCAGTTAGCGTGTAAATAGCTAGAATTGTAGGGTGCGCACTGCGCACCTTACCATTCGAGACAGATCCTCAAAAATACCGCTCTATGAGAGTGTAATAAAACGACCCTGCAAATCAGATGGTGTCACACTCAGAACTCTACCTAAAATTTGACCTGTGGCAGCAATTTGAATCGTAGTACCGTCATAACGGCTATTTTTATCTACATCTGTATCGGCGGCTGAAATTTTGCCTTCTCGAGGAAACCTCCCTGAAATGAAAATAACATTCGATAGCGCGAAAGAAAAGGGAATAAGTGTAATATTTGCCTCAGTTAAACCGCCAGTCAAGCCAATGCGATCGACCGACCTTTCAAAGTCTAGAATAGCATCCCATGCCGAACCACTAAAACTACGGTTAGAGTTACGCCTGGGATCTTCTGCAACAACATCCGTTCTCAGCACAAACACATCGCTGCCCGTTCCGCCTCTGTAATTAGTGTAACCCCGATCGCCACTCAGAGTATCGTTACCCGCGCCTCCTTCTAATAAATCATCACCTCGGCCGCCATTCAAGACATCATCTCCGTCACCACCCACGATATAATCATCATCAGAACCACCAGTCAAAATGTCTCTGCCGCCTTCACCAGATAAATCATCTTCCCCTTTACCGCCTTGCAAGTTGTCATTGCCATCACCACCGAATAAAATATCTTTACCAGCATTTCCGTTAATGATTTCACTTTCAGACGAGCCTCTGATTGTATCATTGCCTTCCAAGCCAAGAACACCTCCAGGAAACTGAGCCATCAAACCAGGAGGGACTGTAAAATTATCAGAATTAGAAGTTAAGTTGAAAGTGTTTGCCATGATTGGTTTCAGGAAAATTCTCTTGAACTCATAAATATAGTACCATCTGACACAAAGGAGAATCAACTAGGATCAATGAAACCGGAGTTTGTGGCACGATATGATGGAGGGAAGATTTGGTGATGAGGACGAGCTAATATAGTACCATCTGACACAAAGGAGAATCAACAATGACTTATCTCAACCCAACTCGCACAGTACCCCGGAAAAGATTGCACCCAAAACGCACACGTTCTTCAGAAGAAATAGCCCAATGGTATGCTGAAAGAGAAGCATTTTATCAGCGCTGCAAACCAATTTTCGATCGCCTAAAACCAGAATTAATTCAAACCCACTACAACTGGTACATGGCAGTTGAACCCGACAGCGGGGAATATTTTATCGACAAGGATGATATGGTGGCTACCAAAATGTGCCACCAGAAACACCCAAATGCTATCCCGTTCATGTTCCGCATCAACCCTACAGGGGTTTGTGGCACGATATGATTCAAGGAACATTTGGTGATGAGGATGAGCTATTTTTTGAAATTGCATTGATTGCTGATAACGGCTTAGAATTACCTGTTGATGCTCTGCTAGATACAGGTTTTTCGGGCTGGCTAGCAATGGATATTCAGGATTTAGAAGGACTTGATTGGACTTATATTAGGCGGCAAAAAATGCGGACAGCAAAAGGAGAATTTAATTTCGATATTTATGCAGCAAAAATTAGAATTTACGAACAAGAATTCGATATTCCTGTTCATGTAGGTGACGGAGTACCGGAAATTTTAATCGGCCGGCAATGGCTGAAAAATCGGCGGTTAGTAGTTGATATTTCGGCGGGTATTTTGACATTGGAAGCGATTTAAAAGCAAGATGAATTTAAAAAGTTTTGATATAGTAATAGTAGGAGCCGGCCCAGCAGGAGGTCACTGTGCAAGAATCCTCGCCAAATCAGGCCGCACAGTCTTGCTTGCAGAACAAAACGACAATTTTAATAAAAATGACTTTTCCAGCGCCGCCACACCTTTAGAAACCCTCTCTCAATTCGATTTACCCGAATCAGTTATCGGCAGTTTTTGGCACAAACTGACTATTGAAACTAGCAAAGTTACTCAAACTTGGGAATCTCCCGAAAGTTTGGGAGTTGTACTCAACTTTGCAAAATTTAGAGCATTTTTAGCCGACGAAGTTGAGCGATTTGGCGGTGAAGTTTGGCTTGGTTGTCGCTACACCGGACATTCTCAAGCCAACGGCGAAACCGCAGTAGAATTTAAACAGTTATCTGACGGTCAACTTATCAAAGTTAGCACGAAAGTCTTGGTTGATGCTACTGGCTTTGCTAGGGCGATTATGTACGACAAAGAAAACGACAAGCCTAATTTTTTGTCGGGAACCGGCATCGAATATTTAATTGAAGTTGAACCGGAAGTTTACAATAAATATGCCAATGATTTAATCTTCTTTTTGGGTGACAAATGGATGCCTAAGGGTTATTCTTGGATATTTCCCATGGAACAAAATAGACTGAAAGTTGGTGCGGGACGCATTTTTTTAGATGCCAAAACGGTTAAGCATTTGTCACCGCTGAAACAGTATATTGATTTGCTGATTGATGAATATTTGAAGTCTAAAAATTATAAAATTATTGACAAGCACGGTTCAACGCTGAAATACAGTCGCGGTTTGCAGGATATTTATTGGAAGGATAACATAATTGCGATCGGCGATACTGTCTCGACAGTTAATTTTCTGGGCGGTGAGGGTATCAGACACGGGATGGATGGCGCTGAAATCGCTGGGAAATACATTGAAAAATATTTGGATGGGAAAATCTCAGATTTTCGGGATTATGAAACCCAAATGCACCGCAAGTTTGATGGGAAATGGAATATTTCGGAAAGGTTGGCGGTGAGAAAGTATATTGATGATGTGAATGATGAACTGACAGATAAAATGATTTCTTATTTAAAGTATATGAAAACTGAAGATATCATGGATATTTTATTTTATTATAAGTTTGAGAAGATTTCCAGAGGATTTGGCGGTTATTTGTGGCGTAAATTTCAGGGATTGATGCAGCGGCTGAGAAAAAGTTTCTAGCAATTATCTAAACAATCCTAAATTAGGTTCGTAGTGAGGATTTCATTCCTTTATGAATGCGGACTAAAGTCCTCACTACGAACCAATTTCCAGAAATTTTCTGGTATTTGTAGTGAGGATTTCATTCCTTTATGAATGCGGACTAAAGTCCTCACTACGAACCAATTCCCAGAAATTTTCTGCTGTGACTTGAATGCGCGGTAGCGACATTAAAGAATCGTTAAAATTGCTCGTACTCGATCTATATGATATACCGAAACTATACCCACTTGCTCCGATTAAATGTGCTACAATTTTATCGACATTCCCGTAAGGATAAGCAAAAACTCTCACAGATTTCCCTAATCCCCGTTCCAAGATAGCGCGGGATTTAGCCCCTTCGCGCACAATTTCTGTGGGTGACAATGCAGTCAGAGGCTGATAAGTGGCAGACATGGAACCAAATTCAATCCCTGCATCCTGCAATTGCCGAATTTCTGGCCATCCCATTAACTGCACTTGTTCAGTATCTGCTTTTTCCCAACTATTTGTCTTTCCTACTGACTCGGCTACTAGAAAAACAGTTGCTGTAAAATCAAAGCGTTTTAGCAAAGGGAAAGCATAGGTAAAAAAGTCGAGATAGCCACCGTCAAAAGTAAGTAATACAGCTTTACCTCGTAAAGGAGTTTTAGTTAGTTTTGCATTTTGCCAATCTTCCCAAGTTGCACTGTAATAACGATTCTCTTTGAGATAGTGCAACTGCTGTTCAAACACCTGCGGAGTAATTGCATTTAAACCATCGGGAGAAATACGACGGTAGGCGAGAATAGGAAGTTTTTTTGTAATGCTATCATTATCAAATATTTGAGGTTTCACTGAGTGAGAAACTTCTCGGTAAGGCGATTTTTGCCAAATGATTTCCGGTGCGTAAAATACTTGCTTTGGCAACTCGTTTTCTCTGGGAATTTGGATTATCGCTTCCCCTGCGATTGCTGCTGATTTCGTTAATTCCCGCAGCGCCTGGGCTGGAAGTGCGGCCCGACGGCTGACACTGGTTCCTGTTGCACCGCATCGCCGGCCAAACATCACCGCATCTTGGGGGTAAATGCCTCCAGAACTAGCTGCATTCAACCAGTCGGGCTGATTCGACCTTTGTTGGGCGGCAGAGGCTAAGCGCGATCGCAACGATGTCTCACTATCAAATGATTTGCCAAGCAAAGCTTCTCGCACGGTGGCGACGCACAACTCAAAACCGATATGTCGAATAATTGTCGATCGCACTTTTTGAGCAGAAACAAAATTATTTTCCACCGCAACGGTTACAATAGCGATCGCTACACCGCCTATTTTCACCAACACGTCTATTTCAGCAAGCTCAACTTTGATGTTAGGCAATTCTGCGCTAACTTCCACAGCAATCAAGTCTCCATCGAGAGTGATTGTGACTGCTTCATCGGCGGTTTCGGGATTGTAAAAATTAGCCTCAACCCAATGCGGACGATTCCAGATTTCTTGCAAAAATAGCGTCCATTCCAGTTGGGGAGTTTCGGGATTGTCTTGAAAGAAGCGTGAGAGAATTGGCCAAGCAAACTGGGCTGCGATCGCATCTGCCAACACCGCACCCGCCACAATCCCGTCACAGACTGGCAATTCAATAAGGGACTTGCGTAGAAATAAGAGCCCAGCCATGCTATTGTATTGTCGAAGGAGCAGCCAAAGGATTGGTATAGTATTAAGCTGCAAATCCCTAACTTCGAGTTCAACACCTGCTAACTTGATTGTACAGCAAACGCGATCGAATATTTGTGGAACCTTAATATCCGCAATGAATTCGCTCACCTCCACCGTAACCTTGTAGGCAATTCTCGAATTTACCCACTCGATATGAGTTAGAATATTTTTAATTTCACTATCTTTAAAAACTCCATGATATTTGTGAACCTTAGTGCTTTGAATATCCCTGGCAATTCCTTGATGCCAAGGTAAATTTAAACTCAACTTAGCTGCTTTTTCTTTATAATTAATCAGCATTCCAGCATCATACTCAATTCCAAGGAAATTACAAATATCCTCTAAGACTAACTTTTTATTGTCTACAAGCTCTTCATATTTAACCAAGATATGATTAGATTTATCAAGATATTTATGGCTAGTTAATACTGCATATTTCCATCCATCGATACAGCGAGCTAAATCCCAACCACCGCCCCACAATTCGTTAAAATCCCGAGTAGCCTCATGCATAGAAGCGATGCAATCCATACTGTTTCGCAAAATATGTATAAACTTAACATCCGGCAAAAAGCGCTCTATATCAGGAATAAAATAGATGTGTTCCGGCGTTTTTTCCAACCAAATGCTTTTGTGTTGTTCCGCAGCCAAACCATCCAAAACTCCCACAAACCAACTAACTTTAGCTTCCACACTTTGACTGTCATCAAAACCTTGCAAAAGTTCAGGGCGATTAATCTCATCCTTAAAAAAAGATTCCATCCTACTTGGCAACTTTGCCACAAACTTGTCGTACAATAAATAGTGAAAAAACTTAGATTCAGGAAAAGAAATAACTTCGGGATGAGCGGCCAATAAACTCTGAAGGATTGTAGTACCGCTTCTTGGAGAACCCACTAAAAATATTCGTTTTTTCATTGTTAGATTTTATATTGATAAATGGGCGATCTAATTTCTTTCGTTGGGTGGGGGCGGGTTTATCTAGATTGTTGGTAAAAATTAAATATGGTTGGCGAACCCGCCCCTACAGGAATTATGTTTTACCGTATTTATCCGCGTTCATCTGCGGTTTCACAAACATCCTAACTCCAACTAAAATCTTCCTTCAACAAATCAGAAAGCTGAAACCCTCATTCTCTCGTAAATTTTATTGAAGAAGAAGCTTTTTGCTGAAAATTCACAATCTGAAGCTGTGTCTAGAAGGCAGTTTCAGGGGAGGGGGGGTAGTTGAGCAATTACGATTTTTTTAACCGCAGAGAGCGCAGAGGACACAGAGGGAGAGAAGAAAGAGGGAGAGAAGAAAAAAGTATAATTCATGCTTCTCTCTGTGCTCTCTGCGCTCTCTGCGGTTAAAAACTATTCTCCTAACTCCAACTAAAATCTTCCTTCAACAAATCAGAAAGCTCCTGATTGTAAGGCTTAAAATAATTGGTTAATTCTTGTTCGATTTCCGCAGGCATATTACTGTAATCCTCAGTATTATTCCCCTGATATTCTTTGACAGCACTCACCTTGATGTCTAAGAAATCTAACACCCTAGAAAACACGTTACCCGGATTTTTGTTAAAGTCTTCGCTTTTGAGGATTAGCAACTGTTCCCGGGGGAAATAATCGAGCCAATTCTTGATTTGTTCGACATAAATTCCCCGCGATAAGTAGGAATAATGCTGGTGATTGAAACTGTAATAGCCTTCATCGGCTTTGATTTTTTCGATCTCACCTTTGAGTCTGTCGGGTTCAGATGCGATCGCCTTTTCAAAATCCAGCTTTTCGCAGCCGATCGCCACTTCTAAATGATAGTGCATCCACGCCCTTTGTACCGGGTTGCGGAGCATCACGATCAGCTTAACATCCGGGAAGCACTTGTAAACTCGCTCGGCCACCAAGGGATGGTAAATATAGTAAGCAGTCATCTCCCACAGCAGCACCTTGTCACCCGCGACACTCCGCGTCAACTGCTTGCTGTACCACTCAACACCGCGCTCGAAATTCAATTCAAAAAAGTGTACTTGCTTAGCACCTTCTTTGATATTTTGCAAGTGATTGTCGAGATAGCCGTATAAAGCCTCGGTGCTGCACTTTTGAGCGCCAATCATTAAAAAGTCTGGTGACTGCTTATTTTTCAACTGAGTGGAAATCTTGGCGTAGCTGGGATTATTTTTGTTCAAAGCGTGAACTTTGTCAGTTGTTTCTGGCAAATCTGCAACCTGCATTTTGCCGTCAAATTCCCAGCGGTAGGGCGGACAAAGGATGGTTTTTTGGTGTACAGTCGATCGCACGTACAGCGGATAAACGTGCCACTGATAATCGTAAGCGTAGGCCCAACTCTTCTCGTATACCCCAGGATTCACGTAATACTGCCCGTTTCCTAAATCCAACCTGTCTACGTGCAGCCGGATTTTGCCTTTACCTTTCGCCAGCGGTATCAACCGGCCCATTTGATTAGTATTAGTCTCAAAACAACTTTGACCGTCTTCCCGGCTGATTGTTACGCCAAAAATCGCAGCAGAAATTGGTTTTGGAACATCGTAATGAATTTCAATAGTAATTGTGTCACCGCTGTCTATTTCCTCATCCGGTAACACTTTGACATCCGTAATTTCTACTTCCAAAGAACCGAAACGGTTTTCGTTAACTCGCAATTCCGATCCCGTACTTGTAACTTGAGGAGGACGCATGGGAGTGCGCTTGTCAGTTTCCGATCGCATTTCCGACAAATACTGACCGACTACGACTTCCGTCTCGCCGTAAGCCATGATTTTACCTTCCCGCAGCCACATACCGCGATCGCAAGTTTTTTGAATTTGCGCCGCACTGTGAGAAATTAAAACAATCGCGGCACCTTGATTCTTAAACTCGTCGATTTTTTTCAAACATTTAGTTTGAAAAGCCACATCCCCAACCGACAAATATTCATCAATTAACAGCACCTCTGGATTGGTATGAATTGCCACCGAAAATGCCAACCGCATTCGCATCCCCGTGCTGTAAGTCCGCAGCGGGCTGTCGATAAACTGTTCTAATTCCGCAAATTCAACAATAGCGTCAAACCGCCGCGCCGCTTCCCGGCGAGTCAAACCTGCTACCACCGCACCCACAAACACATTTTCTCTACCAGTTAAATCTGAGTGAAAACCAGCACCCAAATCCAACAAACCGCCAATTCTACCGTTAACTTTAATCGTGCCTTCTTCAGCGCGGCCGATACCGCCGATAAGTTGCAGCAGTGTCGATTTTCCCGCCCCATTCTTGCCGAGAATTCCCAGCATTTCCCCGGGAGAAACTGTAAAGCTGACATCCCGCAGCGCCCAAAAATTTGCCTGGGGTTTCATCCGCCACCAACCCCACAATGCGGCCTCCATAATTGTCAGAGGTCGATCGGCACTGTAGCGGTTGAAACGTTTCCCCAAACCGTTGACAACAATAGCTTGACGCATTTATAATTCCTCCACAAATCGATCGCTTTGTCGTCTAAAAATTCCTAGTCCGAGCGGCAAAAGAGCAGCCACAACCAAGCTCAGAATTAGCAGGGTTGGCCAGTCCGGCTGAATACCTTTGAGCAGTATTGTTCGGTAAGCTTCAATCAGCGGCACCATCGGATTTAACTGATATAAAGGCTGAAATTCTTTGGGCACGCTTTTGAGGTCGTAGAAAATTGGAGTTAGGTAAAAAAGCATCTGCAACAACACGCCCAAAGTGTGCTGGGTGTCGCGGAAAGTCACGTTAATGGCAGCGAGGGGATAGGCCAAACTCACGGTCAAAATGAATTGAATAATCATCAAAAGTGGCAGGGAAAACAGCGCCGAACTTGGCTGAATTCCGTCCATTGCCAAAAAGATAATTAGCACCGGCAGCGCCAGTAAAAAGTGAATCAATCCGGTGGTAGTTGTCACTACAGGTAAAATAGCTGTCGGAAAATTTGGTTGTCTGATTAAAGGCAGGTTGCCAGTAATTAGTCCGGTTGCTTGAAACAGCGCCGTCTGACTCCAAGTCCAAATTAATAAACCGCTGAAGGCAAAGGAAGAAAACTGGGGAATATTTACCGGAATTACCGATCGAAATACAAAGGAAAAAACCGCCAACTGCAACAGCGGATTGATCAGAGTCCAAGCAATCCCCAGGGTCGATCGCTTGTAGAGTAGTTTCATGTCGCGATCGACCAACTCCCGCAGCAAATCGAAAAAATGAGCAATTTTGCGCCGATTTACCAGTTTTACTGCATTGATCACTGTACACCCCCAACAATTACCGGCCCTTCAACTTCCTGCAATTCTGGATCCGGGAGAGCGGCCAACCGCTGCGCTTGCAACTGCGCTTCCCTGTAAGCAAAAGGACTTTGCAGAGCTCCCAGCAACTCGCTCGCTACCAATTTGCGGGGGAACCAGCCCGGACGTATCAAACGGCGCAGCAGCCACCAGTTCAGCCACTGAGACCAAGCAAAATGCAAAATTTCTAGGCGGCTGACTGTGCGGTTGCGATCGCACGTCAGCAAATAAGCCCCAAAACCGCGCCCGTTATCCCTTAACTGCCGGCTCAAAGCCTCGCCGCTGCGCCTGTGTACGTGCCACACAAAAGCTCTGGGCTCGTAGAAAGTCGAGTATCCCTTCGCCAAAATCCGGTGAAACATCTCGATATCCCCAGCCCCCCGAGTCGGAGTCCCCACATCCAAAGCCGGGTCAAAAGTCCCAACTTCGGCGAACACTTGCCGCCGGAAAGCCATATTGGCGCCGACTCCGTAAGCGCTGGCCCACAGCAAGCTCTTCGTCGAAAGCTTGCTACCATCAACCTTAAAACTGTGGAGATATTGCAGCATCCCCCCATAGCCGAATTCAAATTGAGTTTGAGCCTCTGTTTCGAGTTCCGCCGGCGCCACTAAACCGCTAACTGCCATAATTTCCGGATCGGCAAAACCCGCAGCCATTCCCCGCAGCCAACCGACATCGGGCCGCACGTCGTCGTCTGTAAAAACAACAATCTCGTGGCTGGCTTCAGCGATGCCGCGATTGCGCGCCCAATCCAATCCTGGCCGTTCTTCCTTGACGTAGCGTACAGGCAATCGCGCGACCAATTCAGCGGTGCTGGTGTTGGAAGGAGCGTTGTCTATGACGATGATTTCGCGATCGGGATAGTCCACGGCAAGAATTGCTTCCAAAGCGCCTTTGAGCAAGTCCGTGCGATCGCGCGTGCAGATGACCACGCTAATCGGCGGCAGCGGATAATTTGGCTCTGTTTGCAGGCCCAACTGAAGAGGGAGAATTGCTTTTGCCAATTCCTTGCCTAATTGGGCCACAATTGTCGATCGCACGCGATCGGCCCCAATCATTGCCTGCCAAGGATCGTTCAATATTTCCACCCATTTGAGAGGCACTCCCCGGTAGCATACCAAGAGGCGGATTTTTTCATATTTCTCAAGTCCGCGAATCGGATTTATCGGTTCTGAAAACTCTAGTTTCAGCAGTTTTATGCCCATAAATTGCTCCTAAAAATAGTGGTAAGAAGAAGTCATTAGTCATTAGTCATTAGTCATTAGTCATTGGTCATCAGGAAGACTTTTATTCGTTATCAAGCACAGCCTTGGAACCAGTTATTCCCCATTACCCATTACCCATTACCCATTAGCAATTAATTATTTAACTGCCAACTCATAATTATTTTCCAAAGCAATTAGAGGGTTTTCGAGAGCAGTTTCAGTAGTTTTTGGCATACCGTTAACCGCGATCGCAATTAGCAATTCATCCGACACGAGATTTGCCAAAATTGAACGCAGGTGGACGCCCCGCAGCGGCTCGACACCGAATTTGGGAGGAACGTGGCCGACGGGAAGTTCGCCGTAAAACAGATAAATGCCATCGGGCCGTTCAGCGTCGATCGACCTTTCTGCTGCTTCCCAACCTTGCTGCAAATCGATCTCAATTTCGCGATCGCTCAAATCGGCGCGGGCCGGCCCACCTTGCATAAAACTCGAAATTGCCGATCGAGTTTTCAACTCATCAATCACCCCCCGGAAATACCAATAACCGCGCAATTTCCCCCGCAGCCACCGCCAAGTTGTCCGCATCCCCAAACTTTCGAGAACATCCAGAGATTTTCTCAGTACCGCCGCCAGCAAATCCACCCCCGCAGGCCAGACAAACGCCACGGCAGACAAAATTTTATCGGCTAAAGAATAAGGAATTTCGTAGTCTTTGATGTGCAGTAGGGGTCTGAGTTCCGGGTGTCTGTGACCGATCGAAACATCCGATCGCCCTTCTTGACGAGCTCGGCGAAAAGAGCGATCGAGATTGTTAGTTTCGTGTTCGTAATGATAGCCCACAGCGCCCGCAGCCATCGCAAAAGGTACATCAGCTTTCAACAAGCGCACCCCAAACTCGTAATCTTCCCCGCCGCAGTTTCCGAAAGCCGAATCGAAGCCATCGAGACGAGCAAACAGTTTTGCATCCAGAGAAAGATTGCCGCTGAGCAAATCTTGGTACTCAAACCTGTGATGGGGGCGGCTCATCTGGTAAAATTTTTCTTCCCACCAAGCCCGCACTTCCACATCAAAATATCTAGTGCTCCCTTGCAACTTGGGCGGGTAAGGGCCCATAACAGCAGAGCCAGGACGTTCTTGGTGAGTGCGAACGTGGCTTTCCACCAAGGGCGGCATTGCTTCGATATCGTCATCCAGAAACAGCAGCAATTCTCCGCTAGCCGAAGCCGCGCCCGTATTGCGAGCAATTGCTGCACTCCGGCAATTTACCTCGATCGCGTGCAGCTTAAACGGAGCTTTGTAGTCTTGTAGCATTGCCAAAGTATCGTCAATGCAGTTATCTGCGACTACTGTAACTTCCATGAGGTCGATCGGATAAGTCTGAGACTGCAAAGCATCAAGAGCGCGCCGCAGCGAAGAACTTCGATTGTGACTGGGAATAATTACGCTAACAGTTGGATTTTCTCTATTCATATTAGATTTGATTGGTAATTGGTAATTGGTAATTGGTAATTGGTAATTGGTAGTTGGTGATTTAACTTTAAAACACTTTTTCCTCTTACTTTGTCCCTCTTACTTTTTAATTTGCGCTCATCTCAGTTTGGCTGTTGTATTAGTGGTGTCCCCTGGCACTTATGTATCCGCAAGCGAGCGGGGACATCACTTATGTATCCGCAAGCGAGCGGGACAGCATTTATAAAAAATGGTTTTTAAATTCATTGAGATGCTCATCTTACTAATGACTACTGACTACTGACTAATGACTACTGACTACTGACTACTGACTACTGACTACTGACTGCTGACTTCTTCCTTAACTTCCTGCAACCCTTTGCGAGAAGCAAAATAAGCCATCGGGCCCTTAACACAGCCCCGCAATTGAGCTAACAGCAAATCGCTCGGAACCGACTCCGGCTGCTTTCGCAAAGAAGCAACTAATTCAGGAATTTGTTTTTGTCGCAGCCATCCCCAAGCTAATAGAGGCACACTAAATTCTCGGTTGATGACAAACATCCGAGTCCAAAAAGCATAGACTCCGATGCCGTAGCCGTGCAGCGTTTTTTCCAATTCTTCCCAGGTGCGCCGGTGGCGGTGCCAACTCAAGGCTCTCGGTTCGTAGACAATGCGGTAGCCCGATCGCAAAATGCGGGCAAACAATTCGCAGTCTTCGCCCCCGACAGTCGGCGTCCCCGCCCCCAAAGCTTCGTCAAACAGGCCGATCGAGTCGATCGCGCTTTTACGCAAAGCCATACTCGCCGAAACACCCACCGGAGCCACAACCAGAGGATTGCAGCGCGCCCCATCAAAAACTTGCCGATAAAAGCCGCGCCCGTGGGGGCTATAGCGCTCGAACCATTCTTGTGCTTTGGTTTCGAGTTCCAAGGGCATCACCAGCCCCGTCACGCACATCACGCGCGGATCGCTAAAATTTTGCAAGAGCGATCGCAACCAATTCGGATCTGGCACGGCATCGTCATCTGTAAACGCAACGAAATCGTGTTTAGCTTCGCGTAAAGCTCGGTTGCGGGCAGCGCTGGAGCCCGGTACGTCCTCGCGCACGTAGCGGACTTTTGGGTAATTTTCGACCAATTCCCTGCTCGCCTCCGTGGCGGGACAATTGTCAATTACCAAGTATTCCTGACCGTCATCGGGCAGCCGCATAAACGCTTCAAGAGCGCGCTGCAAATCTTCCGGGCGATCGCGCGTGCAAACCGCTACAGTGGCTGCGGGCATTGCCTGCACAGGGCCGCGTTCGTCCCATTCTAGGGCATCGTAGAGCCAATTTTTCCAAAGGTTATCGCCCACTGCATTCATGAGAGTTTCCCGCAATTGGGAGCCGTCTATGCGACCTCCGACTGCAGGCAATGTCGCTTGACCGATCGGTTTTCCGTGCAGTCTAATTAAAACCAAGGCTTTGCTGTAACGCTCCTCAACCGCTATTTCTGGCGGTAGTTGGGAGATTTCCAGGTCGAGAATAGCTGTTGCCATTTTAGATTTTAGATTTTAGATTTTAGATTCAAGAATTGCGAATTTTAGATTGCGGAACAAAGTTCAAAAAAAACATCTATTCTCCGTATTTTACCGGATGTCTTTTAGCCAAAATTGTTGTAGGAGATAGCAACTTATCAATGTCATACTTGTCGATCGCCGATCGCGAATCAAACATAAAGCCTCTTTTTAGTGATTGCTGTTATTTATTTTTACTTTCTATCGTTGGCTGATGTCAAGTTTTTTTTCTATACAATTTTTACCCTCGAAGGCGATCGCACGTCCGGGCTGTTGTCAATTGCAGGTGTTAATCGCCCATGCTGTCGGGGTGACGATAGAAGATTTAGTCAAGATTTTGGCAAATTGAGGGCTAACATTGAAAGGACTAAAGTCCTTACTACGAACCAGTTTGATCGTTCGGACTTCAGTCCTTCTGCTTCTCTAAAGGTTTGATCGTTCGGACTTCAGTCCTTCTCCTCTAAAGATTTGTAGTAAGGAGTTCAGTCTTTCTCCTCTAAAGGTTTGATCGTTCGGACTTCAGTCCTTCTCCTTCTATACCCGCGTTTGACTGTGCAGAATTTCTGCCAACAGCATCTCTAGATTTTTCGCAGGTTCTTTGCAAGTCAAACACTCACAAACTAACCCGATAACACCTTCAGGCAAATCAGTCTCAATCTGACAGACAGCAGTCGGAGAATACCGCGAAATCAACCCAGAAATCTGGTCTGGCGAAGTGCGAACCAGGGTAGAATGGTGATACCAATCCAAAGCCGAAAGCAGACTGGGACAAGCTTGGGGACTATCTCGGACAATACTGCTGAAAGCCTGCAAAGCTTGTTGGGCGCGATCGAGATATTCTAAATTTTGGCCCAGCAGCGCCAAACGAACCAAAGAGGCGATCGCAACTCCATTCGCCGCCGGAGTAGCATTGTCAGTATAACTGCGTTCCCGCACCAACAAATCCCCGCTAGCATCCTTAGCAGTATTGTAATACCCGCCCAATTCCACGCTCCACAAAAACTCATCAAACTCATCTTGTACCCGCACAGCTTTCTCCAACCAAAACTGAGAACTTGGTAACTGCTGTGCTGCTTCCGCGTTTCCTAACATCAAACTCCCTTGATGCAAATCCAACAAAGCTTTCACAAACAAAGCATAATCTTCCGACTGCGCCGCCACCGCCGATTGTCCGTCATAATTCAGCCGCTGAAACCGCCCGTCAATCCACTGATTGTCTAAAATAAAATTAGCAGCTTTCACAGCCAATTCCAAATACTCAAAATTTCCAAAAACAGCCGCCGCCCGCGCCAAACCCGAAATCATTAAGCTATTCCAAGCAGCAATCATTTTCGTGTCAGTAACTGCGGGAATTCTCCCCGGCCAACTGTCGTTTTTAGCTTCCTGATTGTTGCGGGCTGGCGGAAAGATTTCCACAGTATCTGGACTGCCGCCGTAGCGCACAGCAAAAAGTTTAGCTAAAGCCATTTCTACCGTTTCGCTGAGTTTTCCCGGATGCCGGCGCTGCAATACATTTTTGCCTTCAAAATTGCCGCTGCGACTCACGTCAAACTGTTCTTGGATTTCCGCAAATTCCTGGACAGTTAACAGCGTTTGTAGTTCGGTGTAAGTCCAAACATAAAACGCTCCTTCTTCCGGTTCAGACCCCCCCGTTGCCCCCCCTTGGTAAGGGGGGGTTGGGGGGGTAAAACTGTCGGCATCCTGTGCAGCGTAGAAATAACCACTCGGCGCGGTCATTTCTCGCTTCTACCATTCTACTGTCCGCGCGATCGCACTTGCAAAAGCAGGCTCTTCAATCCCCGCACTCCACAAATTCGCTAAATACTCAACAATTTGACCGTTATCGTAGAGCATTTTTTCAAAGTGCGGCACAGTCCAAGTCGCGTCAACCGTGTAGCGGTGAAATCCCCCCGCAACGTGGTCGTAAATGCCGCCCAAGGCTAAGTCTAAGCCGCGTTGAGTGCAGACTTGTTTGCTGTCATATTTTGCATCAAAATTAAAGCGCGTTCCCCGCAGTGCTAGCTCAGCATAGGGCATCATTGGAAAACTGGGCCCGGGGTTACTGCCGGCAATAATTCCGGTATTGAGTTCTAAGCCTTTTTGGAAGATTTCGCGATTTAATTCTGCGGTTGCTGCTGTCAGCAGTACCGACTGATGGAGGTTGTCTAAAATTTCTCCTTTGAAAGCTTGCAATTTGCGCTTTTCTGTGTAGTAAAAGCGGCGAATTGATTGCAACACTTCTAAAAATCCGGGGCGTCCGTAGCGCGGAGTTACGGGGAAATAAGTGCCGCCATAGAAGGGAATTCGCTCGTCGGGAGTGAGAAAAACGTTGAGCGGCCAACCGCCTTGGCCCGTCATCATTTGCAAAGCTTGCATATATATGCTGTCGATGTCCGGGCGTTCTTCGCGATCGACTTTTATCGGTACAAACTGCGAATTCATGTATTCGGCGATCGCGCGATCGGAAAACGCTTCCCCTTCCATCACGGTACACCAGTGGCAGCTAGAGTAGCCGATCGACAGGAAAATCGGTTTATTTTGGCTGCGGGCCGTTTCTAACGCTTCATCGCACCAGGGCCACCAGTCGATCGGATTTTCCGCGTGTTTCCGCAGGTAAAGGCTTTGGGATTGAGCAAGACGGTTGACCATAATCAAAGATAATTTAACTCGTGCTGACTGCGCTTGTTACTTCTCTAGCAGTTTAGCGCCAGATGTTTTACTTGCATCCTGGTCACTCGCCCTCTTTTTAAATTATAACTCAATATGCTTGGATTAACGGTTTTGCGTATCATTGCTGACCGGAGCGAACAGCGCAGCAATCTCCATATCTGTGTTTCACCGACTTTTACTTCCGCAGCGGTATTATCCCAAGGATATTGTCTGATAGCTAAGTTATCTGGGTTGAAAATGAGTCGAGCGTGTCGGATAACCTTCAATCAACATAGGTTACACTGTGTTTTTTGCTGATTGCAGCCGTTGCTGCTGTTAAAATCAAAATCTACGTGCGTAAGAGAAAACCCCTAAGTATGGCCATCGATACCGACAATCTGGGTAATTTTTCGGAGAATCTTCATCGCCAAAAACTTCATCAAAACTTTATCAAAAACTATTGCATTTACCTGTGCTTCGGTTTAGATTAAAGATGTGAAATAAACAAACATAAGTCCAGCAAAATTGCAAATCTAAGGTATTAATCATGAAATTCCCATTAACATTTGTTCAGTCCATTGTATCTGTTGCCAGTGTCGCTGCTCTTAGTGCTTTGTCCGCTGCACCTGCCTCCGCTTTCACGTTTGGTAATATCGTGGGTGGCGATACAGTGGGAGACGCCTATAAAGATAGCTTTACATTTGACGTAACAGGAGATGCCTCATCAGTTTTTTTTAAGATTGCCAACTCGGGCAATGCCGCAGCCTCTACTATGTTTATTAGTAAAGTTTTCTTTGATGATAATGGCTATCTGTCTGCTCCCTCGGCTAACGTTGGCAACACTGGTGACGTAGCCTTTACTGGTGGTGCTTCTGGCGATCGGCTCCCTCAAGGTGGTAATGGCTTCACCACAGACTATGCCTTCTCAAGTAACAATGGTGCTGGTAATAAATGGGGCGTCCAAGGTGGCGAAGCTCTGGGATTGAGCTTTAGCGGTAATTATAATAACGTAGTTGCCGCCTTAAATAGCGGTGCCTTAAAATTAGGTTTGCACGTTCAAGCGTTGCCAAATGGTGCAAGCGATAGTTTCATCAGCAGCAGCGGCAACACTGAAAATACTCCCGAACCTTTAACCATGCTTGCTGCAGGAGCCGCCGTTGGTTTTGGCGCCATGTTCAAAAAGCAACGCGCTCAGGCTCAAAAAGCTGAATAGACAACCATCATTTTCAGGGGTTTTGCATCAGGGCTTGACCCCAAAATAATTACTTTTAGATCTCTCTCAAAATCTGGTTTCATCAAGAAACCAGCTTTCCTATTATCTGGGTATTATTTAAATGACACCATCTAATCTCTCAACTAATAACTAATATCAAAATGTTCAACAGAAAACTTTTTTGGCTAATCGTTATCGCCACAGGTTTAATAACCCTGAACATGACACTCCTTTGGAAAATGGGGGATAGGGCACATTTTTATATGAGTCTAGTTTTTTGGTTGGCTGTGGGTTCCATACTTTGGGATAAGCAGAATATTCTCAAACAAAGCGGAGGAAAAAGAGATCTATTATCTCTAGTTGCCGGAACCATATTAATAGCTTTTATTTTATTTAAAAGTGCCATGGTTTCCAATAAATTAGATCCATTCTTAAGAGTTGCACCTTTTTTGTCTGGTTTAGGCTTGGGCATAATTGCGGTAGGTTTTCAGGATTTAAAAAAATATTGGCGTGAATTAGTAATACTATTTTTTCATGGCGTTCCCAGTGCAATTACAGCACCTTTGTCTGAGTTTATTGCCAGTTTTACTGCTAAGTCGGCTCATGTTATTTTGTGGTATTTAGGATTTGATGTAATGCGTGAGGGTAACTACGTTAGTTTACCAACAGGAAGAGTCTTGGTATATGGGGGATGTTCGGGTCTGGAGGCAATGAATTACTTATTAGGTTTATCCGTAGTTTGTTTGGTGATGTTTCCTACCAAGCAAAATAAAGCTTTGGCAATAGGTTTCGCTATCGCTTGCGGTTATATTGTCAATGCTTTTAGAGTGGCTGCAATGGCATTGTTAGTTGCACATAAGCGCCTAGATTTATTTAAATATTGGCATGATGGTGAAGGTTCTTTAGTTGTGGGAATGATAGGGGTAATTTTGTTTGGAATATTTTATCAATTCATGTTAAAAAAAGATAGCAAAATTAGTAAACCCTCTGTAAACTAATTAGTTTCCATTTGTACAAATATGACGCCAGCATTAGTTGAAATACCATCGATATCGTTGAGTATCCCAGAAGGTAAACCTGCTACTTGAGATAATTTTATCGCAGCTCTAGTTTTAATAATATTGTGATGATATTTTATATTCGGTTGGCCAAACAAGCAAATCCGAAATTTACTTTTTTTAGTAATGAGTTATGAGTTATTGCTTGTTAGTTATTTAACAATTATCTGCGGCTGAAAGACGGCATGGTAGACACGGGCAATACCCCCTAAAAAATTATTTAGACGCACTCTCGTTAAATTTATTCATGCCGACCTACTCAATCATGTTTTAATATGATGATTGATTATTGAGAGCCACAATGAGTTTATCATCTCGGAGAACCTTCAATCAACGGCTTGGACAATTTTTACTGACTGCGGCAGTTCCTCCCGCTATTCTCAAACAGTGCCAAGCTGAACCATCAAACCAAGCCGAACCATCAAACCAAGCGGTATTAAAAAGCAATAGTAAGAAAGTTCCGACTAAAAAAGTAGTCCAAGAAGTAGAATTATTCGTGCCGACTTTTTTGGGAAATGACCAGCGCAGGTTTTACGGTAGAGGTGTCCCCAAAGGCTTGAAGTTAATCAACAAATTTGAGCTAGGAAGCGGCCGGACTTTTCTGGGAAGGCAATCTCAAGTTTGGAGTGGTGCCGGTTGGACAGGACAGCCAACAATTACTAGAGACCGGGATAAAACTTATTTAATTATAGGTTCTTTCGACCACTATTTGCACAAAATAGACATGGCGACTAATAAAGAAGTTTGGCGCTATGAATTTGATGATATAATTAAAGGAACTTCAACAATTTATATCGACAAAACAGCCAGCGCTGAAAACAGAATTGTGATTTTGCAAGGCAGCCGCAGCGGTGGTGGTGGCAAAAATGTTGTCCCGAGTTTTCGGGCAATATCTTTTAGAACCGGCAAGGAACTGTGGAAGTTGGACATCAGGAGAACGCCCAGCTACAGCCAGGATAACGACAGCAGCGCTTTGTATCTGGGCGATGGCGTGTTGTTCAATGCGGGGGAAAATGCGATCGGCTATTTTATCAATAGTTCGGCCAGCAAAGCTAAAGTTAAACAAGGAATTAAGCAACCGCAAATCTTGTCGGAAGTGCAGCTTTATGCGTCGGGAGATATCAGCAAGCACGGCGGTAACTTGGTAGCAGAATCATCTCCGTCTCGGCTCAAAGATAGATTATTTATAGCTGCGGGTTCTGGACATATTTATGGTATCAGTATTAAAACCAAAAAGATAGTATGGGATTTCTATACTGGTTCAGATATTGATGGAAGTGCTGTAATTTCTAAATCGGGGAAACTGTTTTGTGCGATCGAAAAACAATACATTGCAGGTAACGGTGGAGTCCTCAAACTAAATCCCAACAAAGAACCGAATGCCAGCGTCGAATGGTTTTTACCTACCGGAAATCGCCGGCTTTCTGGCTGGGAAGGCGGGATAATCGGTTCGGTGGCGCTGAATGATGAGTACAATCCTGGGGGGTTTCCAGCGCTATTTGCCACAAATGCGATCGACGGCAATTTGTACATCGGTTCCCAAGATACGATTACAGGGAAAAAAAATGCTGTGCCTTGGCGAAATCAGTCTTACGATACTCCGGTAATCGTGTTTAAAAAGGAGATTGGTTCTTCGATTTCGACTCCGATTTTTACTGATGGGAATAAACTGATTAGTGCGGGATATAATGGTGTTTATTTGTTTGAGTTGAAGTGGGAACGGGCAAAATCGGGGGATAAGAATGCTTTGAAAAATGCTAAAGGCGAGTTTTACCGTTTGAAGGTAAAAGAATCGGGGAGATTTAAACCGGGTTTGTCGTTTGAGGCGACACCTGTAGTTTGGGAGGGGCTGGTGAAGATTTGCGCCAGGGACGGCTGGATGTATACTTTGGGTTAGAATAAAGGTTTGTAGTGAGGACTTTAGTCCGCATTTTCCGGGTGTTGAAATCCGCCACTGTCCCTACCTACCGTTTAACAGCGCTTGTCTCTATCATAGAAAGGATATCAGGAATTATAGGAAACTTGTTATGGCAACAAATGACAGCCAAATAAATCAAATTTACGGTGCTGAGGATGCCCAAGGTATTTTACAGCTTGCGATCGCCCGGCGACAAGATGACGGCGAACTTTCCCGAGTGCAGCTTTTCGAGATTGGGGCGGAATTGGGCATTTCCGAACAGGATATTATCGCGGCGGAACAGCAATGGTTGACCACTAGAGGCGAATCTCAAGAAAAACTGGTTTTTAACTCTTACCGTCGGGGTAAATTGCGGAAAAACTTGACAAAGTACGGCATTGTCAATACTTTTTTAGTTTTGTTTAATCTAGCAGGATCGCACGAGCTTTCTTGGTCGCTGTTCATTTTACTAACCTGGGGATTGGGATTGTCGCTGAATGCTTGGAATGTTTATCAAAATGAAGGGGAAGATTACGAACAAGCGTTTGGGCGGTGGCGTTTGAAGAAACAGGTGGGAGAGTCTATCGGTACTGCGACGGATAAGTTTATGAAGTGGTTGCAGTCTTGATATTCAGTCTCTTTTTTGTCAATAACAGATTTATCGCCTAATGTGTGCGATTGATTCACGAACTTCGCAATTACAGAGGAAACTAATCAATTTTAACATCAGTCTTCATCGCGCGGACTTCCGCTTTGAGATGAGGATTTAACCTCCAGGCGAGCTATTGCGAAGTACCAAAAATCAGTTGCAAATTTAATTATGTTCGATCGCCAAATCCCAACCTCAAGCAAAAAATGCTATAATACCAACTTTAACTGCTAAACTTAAGTCCGCGAGGCGGAAACACAGGAAAATCTTATGGTGATTATTACCTCACAAGAAATTGCCCAATTTCGATCGCAATTAGCGGAATATCCCGCAGCCCTCAAAGCCCTAGACGAAATCGAAGATTGTGAAGGCAACATCGAAGATGCAGCGATTTCTCTAGCAATTCAAGCTGGACAAGAGCCGAATATTTCTGAAAACTGGTTGGACGGATTGGCAAAAAGATGCCGCGTTGCTATTTGTAAATCTGAGGTAAAAGAAGACTTGATAAACGGACAATTGAATGCAGCATTTAGAGATTTAGTTGCTGCCAAAACTTGCCCGCAGATTTTGGTGACATCGGTGATTATTTATGTATTTAAAACTGGGGTAAATGATTTTTGCGAGCCTCTTGAATATCAATTGTAAAGCTATCGATGGAGTTAAGATCGCCCCGATTTCCCAAAATCATGATACAACGAGGCGACTCTCTCGGCATAGCTACGTCATGGGTACTTTTATCTACCGCTGTGGGCTGCTGTAGCTAGCAGGAACGACATCCGGCGACAAACCCAAAGATTTCCCAAGCAAGCGAGCAAGTTGCACTAAAAAATTAGCAGTATCTTCGTCACCTTCCCGGGCCATGGAAGCTGATATCTGGATTAGCATTTGCACAAATCCCGCATCTATTAAATCGGAACAGGAACTTAAAACCTCTGGTTCTTGGCCGTTGGGACAGGTAAGCACTCGCTCGATCAAGTTCAAATAAGCCTCTTGGCGTTCTGGATTCATTTTGGGGGGAAATGTACGGTAAATAATTTATTATTACGTTTAACTCTGTTCTGTCAATCAGGCGATCGCATATGCGATCCCCGTCTTTCCTCTAGAATCTCCATTCAGTCAGGAATAGATAGAAGCTTAAAGAAAATCTTAAGTTTTTTAATGCTAGTTTTGTCGAAGTAAGGTGTTATTTGGCACACTCTAATGTTAGGTAAGGTGCGCAGTGCGCACCCTACAATTTAAGGGAATTAGAAGGTAAGGTGCGCAGTGCGCACCCTACAATTTAAGGGAATTAGAAGGTAAGGTGCTACGATTCAAGGGAATTAGAAGGTAAGGTGCGCAGTGCGCACCCTACGATTCAAGGGAATTAGGAATATAAAACATGAAAATAGGAATATTTTTAGGAAATCTCGGAAATCCCGCCATCTACTATCCCACACTAGGCAAAATTACTGGCGGAGTCACTGCTAGCATTTTTCTGTGTCAATTATTGCAATGGCAAGCACAACAGTCGAAATCCGCCGAATGGGTAAAAACTAACAGCGGCGAAATTGAAAAAGCTACAGGTTTAAATCGCGAAGAACAGGAACTTGCGATCAAATTGCTGAAAGTGCGATCGCTCCTGAAGGAAAAATCCACAAATCCCAACACTCTCGAACTCTGGGCGGACATTGACGCTTTCGAGGAAAAACTTAATAACTTGTTTGCCACTAATCCGGCTGATATTATAACAGAAACAATCCGCGAAAACAACAATCCCCCTGTAGAAATAGTTGCGGCAACTTCCCCCCAAAATCATGAAGTTAAAACCGACAAATATTTCGGGCAACCGCGCCAGCAAATAGCGGTTGCAGTCAATCCAAATTACAGATTTAGCGGGCCTTGGAATTCCCAAGAAGAACTGCATAACTTTCAGCGAGCTTTAGAAGAATATGCCAGACAGCATAACTTATGGTTTGGCAATCCTTCGGGATGGGCTTTTAAAATTATTGACAGCATGACAAAGGGCTTAACTTCGACTTTTTGGGACGAGTTTATCGCCGGAATTCCTTTAGGAGAAAGTCAGAAAGTTAAGCGGGAGTGGGAAATTGAGCCGGAAGTGCCTTATCCGGCGTTTGAGGAGGAGCGAATTCAGTATTACGTGCACAAAGGCGAACCGCTGGAAGCAGCGGTATCTAAAGCCCGCGCTGATTTGAGAAATCCGGTTTTGGGTAAGGATTTGTGGGAGGGTTTTTTGCGAAAGTGCGATCGTATTGCGGACGATGCGCTCAAAGCCAAAAACCAAGGCGTGCAAAACGCATATTTGCCCTCTTCTTTCAATGAAAAACCGCAAATTACCAAAGAAAGCGTGATGCAGAAATTAGGGGCGATCGCGCCGCAATTAGCCCTGAATCAATCCACATCTGAACCAATCGCAGAACCGCCAAAGCTCGAACAACAACAGCCACCAACTACCGACGAAATCCCGAGTATTTCCTTTTTGCAAAAAGCTTACCAAACTTCTCTAGGTCGAAGTATCGTTGAAAAACAAATAGCTGCTAATCCAGAATGGGGCTATGAAATAGTTGACGGTGAAATCGTAGAATCTATCCCTTTTTAATGAGGCTAACATGAAACGAATTAGCGATATCAATCCGCTGGGAAGTGAGCGCCCAAATCCTTCAGATGCAGAAAGAGAAAAGCTGCGTCAGGAAAGATTGCAGCGGGAAAAAAGTTTAGGTTTTCAGCAGTTAACAGAACTTTGCACCTTGGGCGAATATGACATGGCGAAACAACTTGCAGCTAAGCATTCTAGTTGGGGTTACGAAATAGTTGACGGAGTTGTAATGGAGCAAATAGATTAGGTTCGTAGTAAGGACTTCAGTCCTTAAAATTGTGAAATAGTTGACGGAGTTGTAATGGAGCAAATAGATTAGGTTCGTAGTAAGGACTTCAGTCCTTAAAATTGTGAAATAGTTAACAGATTTTTAATAGAGCAAATAGATTAGGTTCGTAGTAAGGACTTCAGTCCTTAAAATTGTGAAATAGTTGACGGAGTTGTAATGGAGGAAATAGATTAGGTTCGTAGTAAGGACTTCAGTCCTTAAAATTGTGAAATAGTTGACAGATTTTTAATAGAGCAAATAGATTAGGTTCGTAGTAAGGACTTCAGTCCTTAAACTTATGAAATAGTTGACGGAGTTGTAATGGAGCAAATAGATTAGGTTCATAGTAAGGACTTTAGTCCTTAAAGTTTTGAAATAGTTGACAGATTTTTAATAGAGCAAATAGATGAGGTTCGCAGTCAATATTTTAGTCCTTAAAGCAGAAGATAGACGGACTGAAGTCCTTACTACGAACCTAGTTTTGTGCATATGTTATAATTTCAATAGAGACTTGATTGGTTTTAAAGTTATGACAGTTATTAATGCCAAAAACCTCACGCTCAATGAAGTTAGTGATTTTTTGAAGTTTCAACAACTCTTTAACAACGACACCTACCCAAGCTTTTTGTCCTTAGAACCACTCACCGAGTTTGAACAGCTAGAACTCGTGCAAATCCGCAACGATTTTCGCGAATACCTCTCTTTTGAAAGAGTCTCAGAAGGGTTGGTACAAGCTCTAACTACCTTTCCTTTGATGCGATTGGCTGGCTTTTACCGATCGCCTTTAAAGATGAGTCTGGAAGAAAATATTGCTAATATTACTATAGAAGATGAAGACACAACGATTACAGGCAGGCTTGACATCTTAGCAATCAATAAAGAGAAACAAATCGCGACTGATATACAATTTTGGATTTTAGTAATAGAATCTAAGAACAGTCTGATTGCTCCCCGTGCTGGTTTGCCCCAACTGCTAACTTATGCCTATAAAAGTTTAGAATATCAGGAGTCAGTCTGGGGACTTGCAACTAGCGGAGAGTTTTATCAGTTTGTCAATATCCGTCGTGGAAATCCGCCCACCTATCAATTAATGCCATTTCTGAGTTTGATGGAACCAGAATCTTCAGTTGTGTTACTGCAAGTGCTCAAAGCTATTTGCAAGCTCTAACAATCCAATCTTGAAACGGCGGAAGCGGCTTTTGTATGTATAGACGCGGTTTCAACCGCCGAGTCTTCTGCACAAAAAAATGAGGCGGGGAGAATTCCCTACCTCAATTTTTAGCTAACTTTTCTCTACAAAATAGAGCTGTTAAAGCTTAGTAGCCTCTGGTGTTAGGCTTGTGCACGATGAAGCTGAGCACTTGGCACTGCTTCACGTTGTCAAAACCCATGACGCGGATGTAGCAGGTGGGATTTTCAGAGCGGCAAGCTTGAACTTCAGCCATGATTTCTTGGACGCTGCGAGCACCAAACAAAGGCAACTTCCACAATGTCCAGTAGCGCATTTCAGCGGCAGAGGTTTCGTTGAATTCTACGCCGGGAATGTAGCCTTGATCCAAGATGTATTGCAGTTGCTTGGCAATTTGGGCATCTGTCAGCGGGGGCAAATATGACAGAGTTTCGTAACGACGCTCTTTAGCTAAAGTCTTCATTTTGTGTATCTCTAAGGTGTGTGTTCGATCGCGCTTTCGGGCGATCGATTAACTCGACAAATTATCCAGATTCGGTTCAGAATCTATTGATGCTTCAGGATTGCTGCTAGAAACAGACCAATTAAGTTGCGTAATTCGCTCTAAATGCTGGCGTCTGTGTTCCATATTCGCCTGTTGAATGCCAGTACAAACCATTTCTGGCAAAAATTCCGTCACATCGTGAGCCAGATACTCTCGCACAGTCATGATCCGAAATCCTAAGTCTTGATTTTCCCTCAGCAGTTCCTCAATGTAAGCTTCTCCATCTTGGATTTTGCCCTTAGTAGAAAAGTCATTCAGCCAGATTGCCAGAGGAGGATTGGTTTCGCTCAACTGAGCGACCACAATCCGCACGGATTGATAGGTTAGGTAACTTGCCAGCACCTTAGCGGTGTCTTTCGCAACTTGTTTGAGATCCATTTGACCCCAGCTCCCTCAAATTTTAGGTATTGGATTTTAGATTTTGGATGCAAACTTACTTGTAAATCTTCTTCAAAGATAAAGACTTAACAGCAAGTTTGCGACCTAAAACCTAAAATCTCCAACCAAAAATCCTTAAAGGGTATCCATTGCCTCGAACTCAAACTTGATTTCTTTCCAGAGTTCGCAAGCAACAGCCAGTTCAGGGCTCCATTTGCAAGCTTCGCGAATGATGTCTCCGCCTTCGCGCATCAAGTTGCGGCCTTCGTTGCGAGCTTGGACGCAAGCTTCCAAAGCAACGCGGTTAGCTGCTGCACCAGGTGCGTTACCCCAAGGGTGGCCCAAGGTGCCGCCGCCGAACTGCAAGCAGGAGTCGTCGCCGAAGATTTCCACCAAAGCTGGCATGTGCCAGATGTGGATACCGCCAGAAGCAACCGGCATGACACCGGGCATGGAGGCCCAATCTTGGGTGAAGTAAATACCGCGGCTGCGATCTTCTTCGATGTGGTCTTCGCGCATCAAGTCTACGAAGCCCATCGTGATGCCTTTTTCGCCTTCGAGTTTGCCCACAACTGTACCGGAGTGCAGGTGGTCGCCGCCGGACATCCGCAAGCACTTGGCAAGCACGCGGAAGTGGATACCGTGATTTTTTTGACGATCGATCACGGCGTGCATGGCGCGGTGAATGTGCAACAGAATACCGTTGCGGCGGCACCATTTGGCCAAGGTTGTGTTTGCAGTGAAACCACCGGTCAGGTAGTCGTGCATGATGATGGGGGTTTTGATTTCCTTAGCGAACTCAGCCCGCTCCATCATTTCTTCGCAGGTAGGGGCGGTTACGTTGAGGTAGTGACCCTTAACTTCGCCAGTTTCTGCTTGGGCTTTTTCAATAGCTTCTTGAACGAACAGGAAGCGATCGCGCCAGCGCATGAACGGTTGCGAGTTGATGTTTTCGTCGTCTTTGGTGAAGTCCAAACCGCCGCGTAGAACTTCGTAAACGGCGCGGCCGTAGTTCTTAGCAGACAGACCCAATTTGGGCTTAATTGTACAACCCAGCAAAGGACGGCCGTACTTGTTCAATTTGTCGCGCTCAACGGTAATACCGTGAGGAGGGCCTTGGAATGTTTTCAGGTAAGCAATGGGAATCCGCAAGTCTTCCAAACGGAGAGCGCGCAGAGCTTTGAAACCGAACACGTTACCGACCAAAGAGGTCAGCAGGTTGGTGACGGAACCTTCTTCAAACAAATCCAAAGGATAAGCGATGAAGCAGATGTATTGGTTGTCTTCGCCGGGAACTGGCTCGATGTCGTAGCAGCGACCTTTGTAGCGGTCGAGGTCGGTCAGGAGGTCAGTCCACACAGTTGTCCATGTACCGGTGGAAGATTCAGCGGCCACAGCAGCTCCAGCTTCTTCTGGGGGAACTCCTGGCTGAGGTGTGACGCGGAATGCTGCCAAAATATCTGTATCTTTCGGCGTGTAGTCCGGTGTGTAATACGTTAGTTTATAGTCTTGAACTCCGGCTTTATACCCAGCCTTTGATTGAGTTTGGGTTTGCGCGTAAGCCATATCTCGCTTCCTAGTATTCGCTTAATTTTTTTGCCCGATCGCAGGCTCTTAGAAATATATCAATAAAGTGGCGCGCTGAAATTTTAATATTCTTTTAATCATCATAAGTATTGTTTATTTATGTTTACATTAGGAAATTTTATGTAACATATCTTATAAAACAAAAGTAGCGAAGGATGCAGGGGTAAGGGCTGGGGATCGATGAGATTTTAGATTTTAGATTTTAGATTTTAGATTGGAGAAGGAGAAAAAATTAGTCATAAATACTTAAAATTATGGTGGAGATCGATTAAATTTTAGATATTAAATTTTGGGTTGGACGCAGGAAAAAATTAGTTATAAATACTTACAGAGATGGTGGGCGATCGATCTCAACTGCAATAGAGGATTGTAGCAATCTCAAATCTCAAATCCCAAATATCAAATCCCGTAAGGGGGCTAGAAACGGGGTTTCTACGAAAAATTGGCGTTTATTAACGAGAAATATACACAGAAACCGGGTTTCTGAGGTTGGAAGCGCGAAAGGTACGTAGTTGCGCTTGGGCACTCTTTCATATATGAAAGAGCGCCCAAGTGCAACTACGTACCTATAAGTCAAAAGTCGGCAGCATAGCACATAATATGGACAGGACTTGTGCCGCAAACCTGGTTTCTCAGACCAAATCCGTCGTTACAGCAATTTAACCTCGCTCAAAACCGGGTTTCTGCGTTAGCTGCACGTAAGTCTACTATGGATATCTAGCCCCATCTTTACTCTGGTTGTGCCTCACCCCCCTTCAAAAGCCGTCCACTGCATCAATCCAGATTGCCCAAGGCCTTACCCTCAGACTTGGGGCAACAATTTTTGTCAGAGTTGCGGGACTCCGCTGCGGCTAAAAAATCGCTACATACCTCTACAAGGCCTCGGTACCGGGGGTTTTGCAGCCATCTACACAGTTTGGGACGCAGAAACTGAAACCGAGCGCGTCCTGAAATTGTTGCTCGAAACTTCCCCGAAAGCGGTGAAACTGTTCGAGCAAGAAGCTTGGGTTTTGGCTATTTTGCGCCACCCGGGTGTCCCGAGAGTCGAGCCGGACGGTTATTTTCACGTGCAAACCCAAAATTTTGGAAACGGGGATAGAAATGCCACAGCGAGGCGCTTGCCTTGTTTGGTAATGGAAAAGATTCACGGCAAAACTTTAGAAGAAATTCTTGAAGATCACCCTCAGGGATGTCCGCAGGAATGGGTATTTAGTTGGCTGAGTCAAGCTGTAGATATTCTGGAGGAGTTGCACAGGTGTCAGATTATTCACCGCGACATTAAACCGAGCAATTTGATGCTGCGAGATCCAGAATCGCCACAAATTTTACTGAGCAAAGGTTTGGGCGGTTTGCAGTTGGTGGCGATCGACTTTGGGGGAGTTAAACAGATGGGCGGTGGCGAACCGGCGGGGAAAGATTCTCCGAGCTCGACGCGGTTGATTTCGCCTGGGTACAGCCCGCCGGAACAAATTGTGGGCGGCGGTGTGGTACCGGCGACGGATTTTTATGCTTTGGGGCGGACTTGCATTCATTTGCTGACGGGGAAGTATCCGGCCGAAATTGAAGATCCGATGACGGGGGAGTTGCGGTGGCGCCACATTGTGTCTGTGAGTCCGGCTTTTGCGAATTTGTTGGATGATATGGTGCGATCGAATATACAGCAGCGTCCGGCTTCGGCTGCGGATGTTCGATCGCGTTTGCAGGATATTTATGCTAGGAGTAACGGCAAAATCGCGTTAGCCCCGGCGAGTCAAGCTATTGTGGAATTTTGCCGGCAAGTAGTAGTGGCGACGGCGCAAAAAACCGCGAGTTTGACAGTTTTGGTGTTCGGCGCGATCGCCCAAATCGTGGTAGCTTCTCTGGATACGGGCTGGGAAATGGTGCTCGGTGGGGTTGGTGGATGCGCAGGGGCGATCGGCGGTTTGGTTTTGGCCTATGCTTCGCCTATTGGCCCGGAATTTGCGAATTTTTTGAATGAAGGTTTGCACCAATTAATTCCTCATATGAGTTTTGCCGTCGGGCCGGAAGTGCTATTGTTTGCTTTTGCGGGCTGGGGCACTGCGATAGGTTTGACGGATGCGGGGAGTTTTCGCCAGCAAAAACAGTATTGGCTGTCGGGATTGATGGGTGCTCAGGGCTATTTATTGGCAGGTTTGTGCTGGATGGAAGCGACTGCTTTTAGCGGCGTGCAGGGGATTATTTTGGGGGCTTTTGCGATCGCCTCTTTGACTGTGGGAATGGGTTTGCGCAGCCATCAGTTAGTTCATGCTTTGGTGGTGGCTGCTTGTTCGACGGGAATGTTTCTGTTTTTGAATGTTTTGAACATTTTTCCGGGGAGTTTTTTCGGGATTTTGTCACTGTCGTCTGGTGCTTCCTTCGGCTGGTTGCAGGTTTGGGGATCTATTGTGTTTTTTGGTTTGTTGGGAAGTGCGATCGGGCTTTGTTTGGGAGTGAGTCATTATTTAGTTGTGCCTTTGTTAAGGTGGTTGGGTTGGAAGTAGGAATTAACTATTAAATATTCAACATTTCACCTCAAATTCAGATCCCCCTAAATCCCCATTAAAAAGGGGGACTTTGAGTAATCTTGTCCCCCCCTTGTTAAGGGAGGCTAGGGGGGATCTCCGGGTCAAAAAACTCTTGTGGGATGGGCACGAGAACCAGCCCCAAAATCTACAATTTAGATGCTAGACAGTTTATAATCATGAATAACATTAAATAATAGCCTCAGAGTGCCATGTCAAAAATATTACTAGAATCTTTTCGGACAGCCTATGCAAATATGGAGTTATCGCCGCTGATAACTCCGAAAGAAGTGGCAAACTTCCGCGTAGAATACGGGACGGAAGTGATCGAAAACTTAGAGCAATTAGTTGAAGATGACCCTTCCGGTAGCGGTAAAATTATTTTCAGCGGACATCGCGGTTGCGGTAAGTCTACGCTGTTGGCTGAGTTTTGCCGCCAAATGGACGATCGCTATTTTACGGTCTTTTTCTCAATTTCCGACTTGATCGAAATGTCGGATGTCAATCATATCAATATCTTGTTTGCGATCGCAGTTCAGTTGATGGATGCCGCCGAAAAACAGGAAATTCCCATTAAACAATCAATTAAAGAATCATTTTATAACTGGTTTGCTACTAAAACTAAAACAAAAATTGATGAATTGGGCGCCAGCGGATCGGTGGGTTTTAACTTATTTAAGATGATTCAAGGCAAGTTAAAAGCTGATGCGACGATTCGCGAAGAAATTAAACAAGAGTTTATTCGCAAAGTTTCTGATTTGGTGGCGACAATTAACGAGATTGCAGCCGTAGTTGAAATTGGCGCTGACAAACCGATAATGGTGGTGATTGATGACCTGGATAAATTGGATTTAGGTGTCGTGCGCCAAATTTATCAAGAACATATTAAGGCGCTGTTTTTACCAAATTTTAGGATGATTTTAACAACTCCGATTTCGGCGCTGCGAGATGTCTCTTTGGCGGCTACTGTGGAAACAGAAACCAACGATCAAATCGTGTTCATGCCAGTCACAAAGCTATTCAAGCGCGGGGAAAGCCGGAATGCTGATGCTATTCCCATGACGGAACCGGCGGCGAGATTGAAAGAGATTTTAGCTAAACGTTTGGGAAGCGAATTGATTGAAATAGAAATACTCGATCGCCTTGTCGTTTACAGTGGTGGAGTATTGCGAGAATTGATTAGAATTGCTAACGAATGTTGTCGCATTTGTTTGCGGTTGGTGCGGCGGAATCCAGAAGCTGAGGTGAAAATTAATGCCGAGGTGTTTGAGGAAGCGATTAATAAATTGCGGATTGATTTTGATACTCGTTTGGGAACGACTGATTATGAGATGTTGATGGCAACTTATAGGGATTTTAAACCTGCCGATCCAAAAGCAAAAGAATTTTTGGACTTGCTTCATGGGTTGTATGTTTTGGAGTATCGCAATGCTGTTTTGTGGTATGATATTCATCCGATCGTGCTAGAATTGTTAAAGCAGCGAGATGATTTTCCGGGTTGATAATCTTTTTTGATAATCTGCGGTTGAAACGGCGGTTGAAACCGCGTCTACACAAACGAAGTCCGCGCAACGCGAGACTAAGATAATGTGTGAGTCCACAGTCGATCCCCCCTAGCCCCCCTTAAGAAGGGGGGGACAAGAGTGAGTACGATCAAAGTATGATCAAAGTCCCCCTTCTTAATAGGGGGACAAGAGTGAGTACGATCAAAGTCCCCCTCCTTAAGGGGGATTTAGGGGGATCGAGACTTCGATACAAATGACAATCAATTATGTCGAATCTCAACAGTCAAAACCAAGATAATTATGATGATTTACTCGTGTCAATTGAAGCGGGTAAAGATATTCTCAATTTGTTAATCGCTGTTTGCGATGATAGCGACTGTCGCGATCGCATTATCTCCGATTATGAAGCAGAACTCGAACCGGATATCCGCCGCTATCGCGTAGAATTGGCTAGAGGTGAACCGAGTTTGCGATCGGCTATTGCCAATTTAGTCGCACAAGAACCGTATTTGCAACAGGGGGGAAAAGCTGTAATCACCGTGACGGGTGTGGAGAAACTGCGGTTTTTTAAACAATTTGGCGAAAGTCGATCGGAACAAGAAGTGTTTTTTGGCTATTTGCAATGGACGCGCGAAGCATTGCGGGATTTTCCGTTTTCGATTGTGTTGTGGGTGACGCGACAAATTGAAGTTTTGATTAGCAATGAGTCTCCTGATTTTTGGAGTTGGCGGAAAGGTGTGTTTCGCTTCGATACTAAAAAAACTGCGGCTATTACGAAAGAGGAATTTGAACCGTTGCGATTGTTAGTTGAAGACGATCGTGAACTGCCAAGTTTGATTCCACTGGAAGATTTGCCGGATTTAATCGCGCGAACAGAACAGGAAAAAGGACTCCAAGACCCCTGTTTGGCAAGTATTTATGTTAGTATGGGGAAGATTCATAACAGAAGGATAGAGTTTGGGGAGTGCCAAAATTTTCAGAAAGAGTATGAATTGACGATCGATTATTTTAAAAAGGCGATATCGCTTCAACAAGATTTAGATATGGAAGCGGAATTATCAGTTAGTTTGAGTTACCTCGCGAAATTTTATAAATCTCAAGGAAGGTACTCGGAAGCCGAACCACTTTTTTTACAAGCATTACAAGTAGACAGGCTAGCGCTCCCTGAAGACCATCCAAGGTTAGGTGATCGCCTCACCACTCTAGCCAGATTTTATGAATTTCAAGGAAGATATTTGGAAGCGGAAAAACTATATTTGGAAGCATTAGAAATAGACAGGCGATCGCTCCCACAATACGATTTTAGCTTGGCAATTGCTCTCAATAATTTAGCCGGACTTTATCGTTCTCAAGGAAGGTACTCTGAAGCAGAATTGCTGTATTTACAAGCAGTAGAAATAGACAAGCGAGCGCTTGGAGAAGACCATCCCAGTTTGGCCACACGCCTCAATAATTTAGCTTTAGTTTATAAATCTCAAGGAAGGTACTCGGAAGCCGAAAGATTGTATTTGCAAGCGTTAAAAATAGGCAGGCGTTCACTTTTAGAAGATCATGCGAGTTGGGCTATTGCTATCAATAATTTAGCCGGACTTTATCGTTCCCAAGGACGGTACTCGGAAGCGGAATCCCTATATTTGGAAGCATTAGAAATACATAGGCGATCGTTGCTCCCTGAAGACAATCCTCGTTTAGCAACTGGTCTCAACAATTTAGCTTTTCTTTATAAATCTCAAGGAAGGTACTCCGAAGCGGAACCTCTGTATTTACAAGCATTAGAAATACACAGGCTATCGCTCCCTAAAGACCACCCCAGTTTAGCCATTGACCTCAACAATTTAGCCGAACTTTATAAATCCCAAGGAAGATACTCGGAAGCAGAACCGCTGTATTTGCAAGCAGTGAAAATTCTTCGCAGCAAATTGCCGGAAAATCATCCTAATCTTCTCCTATGTTGGAAAAATTATGTTGGGTTATGGCGGAAAGGAATCAGCAAAGGAATTTTTACATTTGAGCAATTGCAAAAACATCCTTTCGGGGAACAGTTATTAGCAGAAATTCAGGAATAAATCAAAATATCGCTTTCACTTATAAATATTGTTCAAATATACAATATCCACCCGGAATTGTATCTACATAAACTACGCACTCCGCCAAATAAACCGGGTTTTTACCGAATCTGCCGACGGTAAAAAAATATTTTTTTACCATAAAAACCCGGTTTCTGGACACCCTTTGTAAGTGCTGGTTAAGATGGTTGGGATAGAATCAGGAATGAATGCCAAATCACTATGCTAATCAAGTCGCTGTCAATTAAACTCGTCTCCAGATTTTCAATGGTTTGTGCTCTGACGATCGCCCTTCTCCTCCTCAACCCCAATCCAGCCAAAGCCGAATCGCGAGAACAAGCCGTCGATCGATTAACAGACTTTTTATTCTACAAGGTAAATCCTCAGTTAAACAATCGTAAACTGCAAACGGGCGATCGCAACTACATAACAGAATGGCAAAAATTGCGCGAGGCGATCGATCCGCGAGTTAAGCCCGCCCAAGAAGTCTGCAATAGTCCGGGCCCAGGAGATATCGGATGGGAATTCACCACAATTAACGGCGAAACCTACGAACAAACCTACGATCGCCTTGCAGATACAATTTTTTACAGTCGCCATCCTCAACGGACTGGACAGCCAATTCCCAAAAGCGATAAAATTAGCATCAGTGAATGGTCAGCAATTCGACAGTATATGTATATTTCTAATTGTGGATTATGAAAGGCGATCGCATCACTATGCTAATTAAATTACCGTCCATTAATTCAGTCTCGAAGTTTTCAGCGGTGTGTGCGTTGGCTTTTTCCCTTGTGCTAGGCGGCGCAAATATAGACACTGCTACAGCGCGGGATTTAGAATCACTAACTCAAGCCGTAGATAGGCTTACGGATTGGTTTTTCTACAAGGTTAATCCTCAATTGGGAGGTCGAAAATTGCGATCGGACGATTCTCCTGTCTACATCCGCGAATGGAATGCTATTCGCCGTACAGTCGATCGCGAAATGATTGCTACAGCAGGAGATTGCGTCGGTGATGCCTTCTGGGACTTCGATGCTGGTTCTCACGGGCGATCGCTCGTTAGCGGAGCCCTCGAAGAGGATCGCATTGCAGATACAATTTGGACTATCCGCGATCCATCGGGTAATAAAACTCGTGCAGATGTTTCTAAACAAGAATGGAAAAAGCTTCGACAATCAATATTTATAGAGCATTTTTGCTATTAACGTGCAAGATTTATCAGTAAAAAAAATTAGGAATGAATAAAAATATTGCGCTCAATTACAAATATTGTTAAAATATAGAATATGCACCCTAGGTTGTATCTTTTTCTCTCAAAAGTCAACGAAAACATTCTATAGCAAAACAAAAGGATAAAAAAATGGGCAGAGTTACCGCAACAATAACCGTCACCAATCACATTGATGAAATCCTGGGAGAAAGAGGGTTCATCCCCCCAGAGCAAATACGCTCTATCACCATCGATAACGTCTTAGTCGATACAGGAGCAACTCGACTCTGTTTGCCAGCAGATATTATCAGTCAGTTAGGTTTAACCCTAGTTGGTGAAATCCAAGGAAATACAGCAATAGGAGCCAGACAATTTCGTCTGTTCAAAGATGTCAGTATTGCCGTAGCTGGCCGGGAAGGCAGGTATGATTGTGTAGAACTTCCCGCAGGAGAAGAACCTTTACTAGGCTTAATTCCCCTCGAAGATTTGGGTTTAGAACCGGACTTGAGAAATCAACGGTTAAATATTTTATCAGCAGAGGGCAACCAAAGCTATATTCGAGTGTAGCATTCACAGGACTTATACCAATTTAAAACATCCTTGCTACAATAATTGATGTTGAGTTTGTTTTCTAAAATATTGTCGATGGTGCGTCGCTCGATAGATTTTTCGCCTCTTTCTTGGATACTCTCGATGAATCCACACCCTACCAATATCGTTGCATTGATTTGTCACTCTTGGTATTAGCTATGGATATCCGTACTGAAAAGCCAGAAGATGTAGCAACTGTTCGCAATGTCAATTTTGTGGCATTCGGGCGAGAAAATGAGGCAAACTTAGTCGATCGCCTGCGGGGAATTGCATCTACATTTTCCTTGGTTGCCGTACAATCGGATCGAGTAGTCGGACACATTTTCTTCAGTCCGGTTGTCATCGCAGGAAAATGTTCTAGCACTTTGTCAATTCTGGGTTTGGCGCCAGTCGCAGTTTTACCAAACTATCAGCGGCAAGGTATCGGCTCGCTGCTGATCCGCGAGGGTTTAAAACAGTGCGCCCGATCGCACTTTCAGGCAGTAGTTGTGCTGGGATCTCCTGATTTCTATTCGCGTTTCGGGTTCGTTCCTGCTAGTAGCAAAATGTTGGAAGGCGAATATGATGTACCTGATGAAGCTTTTATGGTGTTGGAGTTAGAAAGAGGAGCTTTGCAGGATTGCAGCGGAACGGTGAAATATCGATCGGAGTTTAGTCTGTGCGAGTAGCGAATAATATAACTTGCCTAGGTCTTAAAATTTATTTAAACGCTGCCTTTTCCCCTCTCCACCTTGGAACCGTGCAACACAAAAGCCGGAGTCAGTGCAGATTTGCCCTTCAGAGAAACAGCTCCCAAAGCCTCGCAATCGAAGTTTAGCCCGATCGACTCAAACACCCTTTCGCCAATCAAAATTTCATTTTCCCCCGCCTTGCTCATCAGCCTAGCAGCCGTATTCACCGTATCGCCGAGGACATTAAACTCCCTGCGCCCTCGCGGTTCCCCAACCTCAGCAGCAAACACAGGGCCCCGAGACAGCCCAATTTGACAGCTTACTTTCACATTTTCACCGCCGATCGCGATCGCAGGTAAACTGGCAATCAGATCCCGGATCGCGATCGCCGCACTCGCCGCCCGACTCGGATCGTCGGTATGAACGTCCGGGACGCCAAAATAAATCAGTATATCCGAACCATCCAAATGCGCCGTTACTTTTTGCAGCACGCCCCCTTTCGCGGACACCACAGCATCAATTAGCGCAAACACCCGAGAACAGCCCAGTACCAGATTAGCTTCCTCGGCTGGCGTTGCTTTGTCCACCAACTCCGGTAAACCGATCAAGTTGACAAACATCACCGTCGGTTCGGGAAAATCCGGCGGGATTTTCCGCCTGTCGGCATTTTCCACCAGCAGTCTCAAGATGCTTTTGGGAATATAACTAGCAAGGGGTTCAACCCGTTTCACGGCTTCCTCGATTTCGCTCACCAAACCCGATACCGTGCGATCGAGCAATATCGAACTTGGCATCCGCCGCCCAGTCAAAGTAATATCGTACTCTCCGAGCCGATCGTCCGTGAAATCGTCCGCCACCAACAAATAACCCGATTTCCCGGGTTCAAAACGAAATTGCTCCCCCAAAGACGAACTAGCAGTTTCAGTCAAACACACCCGCCCCACAGCCCCAGAACCCTCAGCCTGCTTGGCTTGCTGGACTGAATGCCCCAGCAGTACGTGAGCCATCCGCAGCGGCGTACCGATATCAGCACTAATGTAGCGCCCGCAATGGATACCCACCCGCATCCTCAAAGACAAAACACCCCGCGCCGTTTCAATATTGGCAAAATTAGCCATCGCCCGCTGCATCCGCAAACCCGCCCGCACCGCCCTAGCTGTATCCTCCTCTCGATCGATCCCTCCCAGAAACTGCACCAGCAGCGCATCTCCTGTAAACTCCAGCAAATCTCCCCCCGACTTGCTGACGATTTCAATCATTGAGGCAAAATAGTCGTTAATCACCCCCAAAAGCGTTTCAGCGCCCTTGCGCCCCTGGGCTGCGTTTGCTTCCAAAAGCGACGTAAACCCAGCTAAATCGGTGAATAGCAAAGTGCCTGTTTGCCATTGGTAGCGCACCTCTCCTGGGTTAGACGGAGATTCGGATACGGGCCTGGGCACGTAGTCGTGAAGGATGTAGCGGAGAGTTCGCAGGTGCTCGAAAACCCCCATTAACGTCGTGGGGGACGGATCTACCCACGCACCAGCGTAGAGTTCAGACGAAAGGAGATCTCGCAGTCGCAGTTCGATCGCAGCCAAGGGAGGATTGTAGGTTAACTGGGCAGACGGGAATTCCCCCGCTATAGGTGTACTCATCTTAGTGGTGGGACGGGCGGCTCGTGAGAAGACGATTGCGCCGCTTGCGCGTGATGTGAGGTGCAGCCAGCAGTAAATGAGTAGCGCATGAGTTCGCCGTACAAATTCCTTGTATTTTCTTGATATCCTTGATACAATATTATCACAAATGCCGATAACCGATAATGTACCAAGCTTACAAATTCCGAATCTATCCAACAGCCGAGCAGCAAACGTATTTTGCGGGTGCTTTCGGTTGTTGTCGTTGGTTCTGGAATTATAGCTTGAATCTGTGTCAGCAAACCTACAAAGATACTGGTAAAGGACTGAGCAGAAGTGCAATTCAAGGATTACTCCCAAATCTCAAAAAGGAATATCCCTGGTTGACCAATGCTTATTCTCAATCACTTCAAGTAGTCGCACTGAATCTATCAACTTCTTACAAAAACTTTTTTGATAAACGCGGTGGTTTTCCTAGCTTCAAATCGAAGCATGGCAGACAGTCTATTAGTTATCCTCAGAATGTCAAAGTAGGAGATAGCTTCATCAAATTACCAATCATTGGCGAGGTGCATTGCCGGATTCATCGAACACTAGAGGGCACTGTCAAAACCGTTACTATTTCCCAAAATACTGACGGAAAATACTATGTTTCAATCTTGATTGATGATGGACTAGAAACACCTAAAAGTGATGCTAATGGTAGAGCTATCGGTTTAGATGTTGGATTGATTGACTTTGTTGTAACCAGTGATGGTAGCAAGTATACAAATCCTAAACATCTCAAGAAACATCGCCGCAATCTGAAGCGAAAACAGCAGAAACTAAGCCGTAAAGAGAAAGGGAGTAATACCAGATATAAGGCTAAACGATTAGTTGCCAGAGTTCATTCGAGAATCAAAAGAGTACGTGAGGATTTTCTGCACAAACTATCCCGCAAGATAGTAGACAAAAACCAAGTCATTGCAGTAGAAAATCTCAAGGTCAAAGGCATGGTACGTAACCATTGTTTAGCAAAAGCTATTAGCGATGCTGGATGGGGTATGTTTGGAACAATGCTTAAGTACAAAGCCCAGATACTAGGAAAGACCTACATTGAGATAGATCGTTTTTTCCCCAGCTCTAAGACTTGCAATAATTGTCTTCACAAAGTATCGGAAATGCCCTTAAACGCGCGTCATTGGGATTGCCCTAAATGTCATAGTCGTAACGATAGAGACATCAATGCGGCAAAGAATATTAGGGATGAAGCCTTGCGGATTTTGGCATTAGGAACTAGTGCTGCTGCCAATGGACGGAATGTAAGTCAACCTGGTAAGGCTTCGGCCTTACTGGATGCTATTCCGGTTGAAGTTGGAAGCCCCCGTCATAGCATACTCGTTTGACGGTGGGTAGTTCACTCTATTAATTTCCACCTAAGTCTATTCTTAAAAATAAGGTAAGTTCGATCGATAACAGAGCCAAAACCAATAGCTAGACCTATACCATTATCATAAGTTTCCAGTGACCCGATACCAGCGTAACCCAGAACCCAGCATAGAAATTTGCGATCGTCACAGCTTGCTAGCTCCCAATTCGATCCGAGCTGCTCGATCGGCATATAGTATGTATCTGAAAGTGCATTCCGATCAGATGCAGCGCCCGGCCGGTGTAGTTGTCAGCCAAGGAAGCGATCGAGGTCAGCTAATTTTTGCTTTGCAGCCCGTTTTATTGCCCGGTGAACGTTTTGTTACTTTTGACGAAATTGAATCGCAAATGTATTAGTCAGTTGACAGTTGACAGTTGACAGTTGACAGTTGGTAATTGACAGTTGGTGATTAGTGATTGTAATTAGTAACAAATTCAAATTAAAACACATCGCACAATTGGAAAAAATGGTTCGTAGTGAGGACTTTAGTCCGCATAAAAATCAGGTTAGTAGTGAGGACTTTAGTCCGCATAAAAATCAGGTTAGTAGTGAGGACTTTAGTCCGCATAAAAGCATAAAAATCAGGTTAGTAGTGAGGACTTTAGTCCGCATAAAAATCAGGTTAGTAGTGAGGACTTTAGTCCGCATAAAAATCAGAAAATTTGGATTAATCACTACAAATATGATGGGTAATTTACAGGACAAAATCTAACAAATAACAACTAATAAATCCCGACTTTCAACAGTCGTACCGCCAACTTAATGGAAACAATCTTTAATACCCTAGTCACAGTCATCGTCTTTACGATCGGCTCAGCGATCGGCAGCTTTCTGAATGTGGTAATCTATCGGTTGCCTGCGAGTTTGTCGGTAATACATCCTCCTTCCCGCTGTCCCAAATGTTTAAATCAACTCAGAACTTACGAAAATATACCCGTATTCGGTTGGCTGTGGCTGCGGGGACGCTGCAATCACTGTCACAGCCCGATTTCTGCCCGCTATCCCCTGGTGGAAGCAGCTATGGGTTTGCTGTTTTTGCTGATCTATTGGCGGTTTGGAGTGAGCGTGCAAACTTTGGGGTTGTGGACTTTGTTTAGCTGGCTGTTGGCTTTGTCTTTGATTGACTGCGATACAATGACTTTGCCTAATTCTTTGACTCGATCGGGCTTGGTGCTCGGATTGGTTTTCCAAATCGCCAAAGGTTGGTGGCCAACATTTAGCCCGATCGACTCCGTGCACTATCTGGTACTAGACGGAATTTTGGGATCGGTTGTCGGATTGTGGTTGTTTGACGCGATCGGACTTGCAGGATCGATCGGCTTCGGGCAAACTGCTATGGGGATGGGAGATACCAAATTAGCCGCCTTGATGGGAGCTTGGCTGGGCTGGAAACTCTTGCTGCTAGCGGGCTTTATCGCTTGTTTAGCCGGGGCTTTGGCTGGTGGCGGAGCGATCGCGATCGGATTGCTCGATCGGCGTCAACCCATGCCCTTCGGCCCGTTTCTCGCTTTCGGTGCAGCCGTTACAGCTCTCTGGGGCGAACCGATCTTATCTATTTACTTGCAGTTGTTTTTCCCGAATTAGGGTTGGCGATGTGCCGTTACAAAGCGCGATCGAACATAAGATCAGTTCAACTAAATCAGCAGGAGTCCCGCGCTCTACTTCCAGGTGAGCGTCGGGATGAATGCGCGTGAGTGAAGAGATCCGCCCCAAACCAAATCGGTAGCTTTAGAAATCGGAGGGTTCGGGGCGGTCGACTCGCTGTACAAATTATTTCTGCCACACCACTTGCTTTTGCCGTATTCACGAGATACAATATTTTCAGAGTTAGTGAAAGTAATGCCTCAAATAATCACCGCCAAGTTAAAACTCAACCTGAATGCCGAGCAAAAAGCTTTGGTGTCTCAGATTGCTTTAGCCTACCGAGATGCTTTGAACTATACTTCACAAGTCGCTTTTGATACGGGTAAAACCAGTAACGGTTTGAAGTTGCAAAAAGCCGTCTACAACGAGTTGCGAGTTCGTTTTGGACTCGGTGCTCAGATGGCTTGCAACGTACCCAGACAAGTGTCTGGAACCTACAAAACTCTTTGGACTAAGGTAAAACAATCTAACGATGCTATTGCCAAAGGTTATACCAAGAGACGGTACAAAGGGTTGGACAAACCCCCTAAATACATTTCTCGAACCTGTACCTTAAATTATCAGCGGGACTACTCTTTTAAAGCCGAACAGCAAGTGAGTATTATCACGCTGCAAGGTAGAATAGTAGTCCCGTATGATGGCTACAACAAGCATCTAGATTTGATTGCCAATGGTGCCAAGATTGGGGCAGCTAAAATCGTCTATCAGCGTTCTTCTAAGACTTACTACTTAATGGTAAGTATTGAAGTAGAAGTACCTGAAATTAACCCACTAAAAATAACCAGAGTTTCTGGTATTGATGTGGGTATGCGCTACTTAGCAGTAGAAACAGACTTACAAAATAAGTCGAAATTCTACTCAGGAAAAGACCCGAGACACAAAGCCAACCGTTATCACAAAGCCAGACCAACTCTTCAGCGTAAAGGCACTCGTTCGGCCAAGCGCAGACTAATCGCTTTGTCAGGAAGAGAAAGACGGTTTATCGCTGACGTGAACCACCAAATTAGCAAGGAAATTGCCAAGCCTAACAGCCTGATTGGACTATAAAACTTGACCGGAATTAGGGATAGAACTAAGTCTAAATCTGGGAAAAAGGCTAGCAAGAAGCAGCGTAGAGCTAATAGAAATAAGGCGAAATGGTCTTTTGCCGAATTGCACGGCTATATTGACTACAAAGCCAATCTAAATGGTTCGTTAGCAACTAAAGTTCCGGCGCATTATACATCGAAGAGTTGTCCTAAATGTGGACATACTTCGGATGCTAATAGACCTAACAAAGGGCTATTGTTTCGCTGTGAATGCTGTGGTCATGAGTTACACGCTGATTTGGTTGGTGCACAAAACATTGCAATGAGAGCGTTGCTTGTCCGGCAAGACTGGATGAGTACGGGGAGCTTGTCAGCATCCCCTAATGTATCGGGCAGTGAAACTAAAGCTGAGATTCTATCTAGGTTTTCGGAATTGCGGTGGAGTTCAGATACAAGCCCACATCATAGCGGTACCCCGCTTGATGATGGGTAGTTGACAAATTGGTAAAATTATCCCGTGTCTTGGATTACACTCAAAACCACTAGCTTTCGTTGGGAAGCCGAATTAATGCAGCAGCTCCTGGCGGCTCATCAAATCCCGGCTCGAATTGTAGACTTGGGCATAGCATCTTATTTTGGGGCTGGAAGTGCAACAGCTTTGCAAGTTCTTCCCCAACACCAGCGCACTGCGTCGCTGCTCATCAGTCCTGTTGAAGATGAGCCAGAATAAGAGTTATTAGTCATTAGTCAATAGTCAATAGTCATTAGTCATTAGTCAATAGTCAATAGTCATTAGTCATTAGTCATCAGTTATTAGTCAGAAGTCCGAGCAAGCAACAACTCGCGAACATCAGTCAACAGTCATTAGTCCAACCTCAGAAGAGTCCGCGAGCGAAGTCGAAGGGTAGTCATTAGCGATCCCCCCGCGATCGAATATTAGTCAATAGTAGATAGTCAATAGTAGATAATTGATATCTTTGAGACGATCATCGGAATAATAACCTTCAGAGTGCAGCGCGAGTATCTCACCGAGCCGATCGAGGCGTTCGTAGTTATTCGGCGCGATCGGGCAGTTTATAGTATAATTCCCCTGTAGTGCGGACTTGATATTATGACAAATGGCAATTGACAACTAACCACTAACAATTACCAATTCCCAATTACCAATTCCCAATTACCAACTACCAATTACCAATTCCCAAGTTTTAATGTCTCTATTTGATTGGTTTGCAAATCGACGAAAATCAGTACCGAACTCCCAAGAACGGCCGGAACGAGAAATTGCGGACGGACTTTGGCATAAATGCGAAGCTTGCGATGCCCTGAGCTATACCAAAGACCTGCGAGCAAATCAAATGGTTTGCTTGGAATGCGGGCATCATATCAGAGTTTACAGCGACGATCGCATCGAGCAGTTGATTGACCCCAATACCTGGATGCCCATTAACGCAGGACTCCACGCCACAGATCCGCTGAAATTTCGCGATCGCAAAAAATATAGCGATCGACTCCGAGAATTTCAAGAAAAAACAGGCCACCTAGACGCCGTAGAAACAGGCACCGGCAAAATCGAAAATTTGCCAGTCGCCCTCGGAGTCATGGAATTTCAGTTCATCGGCGGCAGCATGGGCTCAGTTGTCGGAGAAAAACTGACTCGCCTCATCGAACACGCCACCCGGGAACGCTTACCCGTACTCATTGTTTGCGCTTCCGGCGGTGCGAGAATGCAGGAAGGAATGCTCAGCCTGATGCAAATGGCTAAAATTTCCGGGGCTCTAGAGCGCCACCGGGAAGCGAGACTGCTTTACATCCCAATTTTGACCCACCCGACCACCGGCGGCGTCACCGCTAGTTTTGCCATGTTAGGAGACATTATAATTGCAGAGCCAAAAGCTACTGTAGCCTTTACGGGCGGCAGGGTAATCGAGCAAACTCTGCGCGAAAAGCTGCCGGAAAATTATCAAACTTCCGAATACTCCTTCGCCCACGGTTTTGTAGACTTGATCGTACCCCGAACTCAATTAAAGAAAACTCTGGCTGGACTCATCAGCCTCCACCAGCCCCAGCCTTTCTTGGCAGACTCGGAATTCCCCGCCCACGATGCTACCGAAAGCCACCACGCTGTGGCGACACCGACTCACGCTTTCAAGCTTTCTCCCTAAGCTGCTGCGCCGGATGACTCCTGTGGCGAACCGATCAAAATTTTCGACCAAAGTTCAAGCCCCATAAGACACCTGTGGAGTAAATCTCAAATCGAAAAATGGAAAATCGCCCCGTCTGTTGGTGAGTCCGCCAAAGACGAAAATGTCAGAGGAATTCCCCAAAAACCGTGGTTTCTACGAAAAACATGAAGTTTGGTAGCGAGATATGCACGCAGATACGGGGTTTTTTGCCCCGCGCGCCCAAGTCCTATTGATAATAAAGACGCGGCAATGGGATGATATTGGTTGGAAGTTGATGGAGTGTGAAGCTTGGCTGAGCAAAAATGCTTAGTGTTAATTAGTGATTAGTTAGCTGGCGATCGCACAAAATCTCAGAACAAACTATCAGATGACAGCTAACAGCGCTTTGTTAAATTGTCCAGCTTTCATTCAACAGCCGTCAACTCAATTCTGATCCGTCAGCGACCTGAAAATTATGGGTTTTGCAGACCTGTCCATCGCAGAAATAGCAGAAGACTTCAACGTCCCTGTTGAAGACGTGCTCCGCTTGTGTGATGAGCTGGAAATTGCCTACAAACACCCTCAAACCCGTTTGGCTTTGGAAGATGTTAAGGCAATTATGTCCGCTCTCGAAAAAAGGCGCGACTCAAAACAAATTGCAGATTAGATCGATCGCAAAATTCCTCTACCTTTAAAGGTATGGCTGCACAAACTTTCGCCAGTTGGCGCCAAAGAAAGGAATTTTGAACAGAAATCTGTTTGCCAGCTATACTCTCTTAGCGTTCAATAATTTGCCGGATTTTTTTAAGGAGAACCATGCTTAAAAGATATTTCATTGCTCTGACCGCTGTCTTCTTGACATTTCAGTTATTTGTCAGCAGCGCGATGGCTGTCGAACTGAGTGCTGAACTTCGCACTGTACCTTTAAATGACAAAGGCACTCCCGTAGTGCTGAGCCTCAAACAAGTCCAGCAAGGCAAACGCCAGTTCCAAAACACTTGCGCTCAATGTCACGCTTCCGGCATGACAAAAACTGACCCGAACCTCAATTTGAGTCCCGAAACTCTGGCTTTGGCCAACCCGCCCCGCAATAATATTGAGTCGCTGGTGGACTATATGAAAAATCCCACGACTTATGACGGGTTTCAAGAAATTTCGGAACTGCATCCGAGCATGAAGAGTGCCGATATTTTCGCTGAGATGAGAAATCTCTCCGATGAAGATTTGTACGCGATTGCCGGTCACATTCTGTTGCAGCCGAAAATTATCTCCCGCCAGTGGGCTGGTGGCAAAGGCGCTCGCTAATCAATTTGAAATTTGAGATTTTGGATTTTGGATTGAGAGGGGCTGGGATTTGGCAAGGATTGCTGGCTCGCCGTTTTTCTATCGAAAATCTGAAATCTCAAATTTACCTCTGGTTGATTGATTCTCCCCAGTCGCACTCGCTGACTTGAGCTTGTGGACTGGTTGATGCTGACGAAAGTCAGAGCGCAAAAACAAAATTGGATTGTGCGAGCAAATGTTAGTAAATTATTGACTTTTCTACGCCCTTATGCTGCATCGTGGTGTTTTTCTCTGCTTTCTGTTGGGGATGTTAATTATTTTGCCGCTCGTGCTGCTGGCTCCCCAACCTGTTTTGGCTGCTGGCGATTCTTACGTGAATAGATATTTACAAGCCAGGGAACCTGTAGCACTGGAATTGGACGCTGAGGGAAACACTCGGTTGTTTTCAGCTCAAGATTTGTCTGTCGGCAAGGTGTTGTTCGAGCAAAATTGCATGAATTGCCACGTCGGAGGAGCAACTTTGCCCGATCCGATGATATCTCTGTCTTTGGCAGATCTCCAGGGGGCAACGCCTCCCCGCAGCAACATCAATGGTTTGGTGTCGTATCTGAGAGAGCCGATGACTTATGACGGCAGTGAGGAAACTTTTTGGTGCCGCCAAGTACCCGAAAGCTGGATGCCGCAGGCTGAGGTTGAAAATTTGGCTGCTTTTGTGATCCGGGCGGCTCAGAAAGCTCCGGGCTGGGGCGTGGATAATTTTGAGAGTTGAACTGCCACTGCCAAAAAGTGGTAAATTACTCGGGAGAAAGCAATCGTGGGTGTAATCGCGATCGCACCTGTTAAAACAGGTAAAATAACTAAAGAATCACCCTTTGTGTCCATTAGAGGAGAACTGCGTTGAAAAGACTCTTATCGATCGCCCTGTTAGCGTTCACAATTTTCACCTTCGGCTTCGGCAGCCCTGCTCTGGCTGGAGATGCTGTTAAAGGATCTAAAATCTTCAGTAACAACTGTTCTGCTTGTCACATCGGTGGCGGCAACGTCGTTATGGCAATGAAAACCTTGAAAAAGGGCGCTCTTGAGAAGTATGGCATGAATTCTATCGAAGCTATTACGACTCAGGTAACTAAGGGCAAAAATGCTATGCCTGCTTTCGGCGGCCGCTTGAAGCCCGACCAAATCGAGGATGTAGCAACCTACGTGCTCGAACAATCTGAGAAAGACTGGAAAGGCTAAACTGCCTCTTTGAAGTCGGACAACTTGGGCGGACTTGATTTAATTTAAAACTTGTCTTCCCGATCGCACCCTCTCTCTCCCTTTGGTAAATAAATCTCGGTTTGCAGCGATCTTAGCCTATTTGGGAAAGCCCGCCAGAAATCAGATTTTTATTAGCCCAAGGGCGGGGGAGGGAATTTTATTTTAGATTTTAGATTTTAGATTTTAGATTTTTTAGATTTTTTAGATTTTTTAGATTTTTTAGATTGAAGATTGAAGATTGAAGATTTTGTATAAATTGTCAAGCACATGACATTAACATTTCTTACGAAGGGGGACAAGAAACCCGGTTTCTGAGCAAAATTTGCGACTAAAAACCAGAAATATATCAAGAAACCGGGTTTCTGAGGGCGCAAGTAACATCACCTCCCT
>NZ_JAEQCI010000012.1:127425-143271 GCF_020738565.1 Microcoleus sp. PH2017_12_PCY_D_A
CATCACCTCCCTATGGGGACAAGAAACCCGGTTTCTGAGCAAAATTTGCGACTAAAAACCAGAAATATATGAAGAAACCGGGTTTCTGAGGGCGCAAGTGCGATCGCAAATTAATTACTAAATGCTGACTTTGGATAAATTGTCAAGCACTTTACATTAAGATTTATTATTGCTGTGGTTCATCAATGAAAAGTGTGTGCTAGGATTTAAAACCTTATTAGAAAAGCCTTGAAATCAAAATTAAAGTCGATCGCGAAAGTGGACTCTACATCAACCATGAACGTAAAAACATCAGCAAAAGTTAAAACTCAAGTCAAAACTCTCGGAGACGCAGCCTCTGGTGCGATCGAGAAATATTACCGCAAAACAGTAGAGCACGAGGATGAAGTTCTCAAAGACAAAGATGCAGAAGAACTTCATCAAATGCGAGTCGGAATGCGGCGTTTGCGATCGGCTGTAACGGGTTTTGCTCCGGTTTTAGACTTGCCAAAAGCAGCTTCTGAACGCAAAATTGGTAAGGTGGGGCGGATTCTGGGAACGCTCAGAGATTTGGATGTGATGCTCGAAAGTCTCCAAAACCGCTATTACCCGAATTTGCCGGCTGATGAACAGGAAGTTTTGGATGAGGCTTTGTTGAGTTTGCTCAAACAGCGCCGTCGGGCTTTGAAACGGGTGAGGGCTGTTTTGGAACACAAAAGTTACCAGTCGCTGAAAGAGTCGATCGAGAATTGGATAGAAAAACCGCAGTTTCGGGCGATCGAACATTTGCCAATTGCTGAGGTTTTGCCGGATTTGCTGTTACCTCAAGTCAGCGAGTTTTTCCTGCATCCGGCTTGGCTGCTGGGCACGGAATATGAGGATGGGAAAGTTAAAGTTTCTGATGATTTGAATGAGTCGGCTGTGGAAGAGAAGCTAGCAGCGGAGGGAACTATTCTGCACGATTTGCGGAAGCAAGCTAAGCGGGTTCGCTATTTGATGAATCTGTTTGGCGATTTTTACGGCCCGGCTTATGAAGCTTATGTCGAAGATGTGAAAGCTGTTCAGGAATGTTTGGGCGATATTCAAGACAGTGAAGTTTTAGGGGAGTTTCTGACAGATTTTGTCGATCGCGATTTGCAAAAAGAGTTGCCGAAATTGGCTGGTTTGTTGGCCCAAAAACGCTACGGGGCTTGGCAAAAATGGCAGGTTTTGCAGCGCAAGTATTTGAAATCGGAAATTAGGCAAGATTTGCGATCGACCTTAATTCATCCTGCGGTTGATGATGCTGCTAAGGTGCATTCGCCACACCCAAATTAGGTTTTTTGCTTGCAGACAGCAGGGATTAGAAGCCGGACACGGCATTACCGTGTCCCTACAAATATGACCTAAAATAACAGATATTCGTAGGGAAACGGCACTGCCGTGTCCTTCATCGTGTAACTCAAGAAAGGGCGATCGCTCTTGCGGATGAAGTTAAAAAAAGGGCGATCGAACTTGAATGCTAACTCAGTTAAGAGGAGATATCTGTGAGGAAGCACTGTTAAGGATTACCTCAGCAATGTCTTGACGTGTAGCACCAAAGGTGAGCAAAGTGCGAACAAGAAGATCGAGGGAAGCGGAAGGATCGCCAGATTCCATTTTAGCAACCCTTGACTGGCTAGACTTAATTCTTTGGGCAAGCTCGTGCTGCGTCATCTGTTGGCTAATCCGGTTTTGCTTGATGGCTTTACTAAGTGCAAGTTTCATTTCGATGAATGCTGTTTCTTCTGGCGAAAGTCCGAGAAATTCCTCTACAGTGCCAATAGTCCATCCGGCTGCTTCTAAGCGTTGGCGTTTAGCTTGATCCATAAAAATACCTTCCCGATATCAATTCAAATTAGGTCGTATTGTTTCAATCGTTTTTTACATTTTTCTATTATAAATTTCGGTGTTTTATTTGTGGTTTTGTTAAAGACATCTAAGAGAATAATAGCATCTACATCAATTCGATAAATGATGCGCCAATCCTTGCTTGTCTCTGAATCGCTTATACGCAGCTCGTGACAACGCTCTCCGATGCTTGGCATAGGACGAGATAATGGCATAGATAGGTTTTCGCCATCCTGTAGCTTTCGGAGCAGAAATCCGGCTTGAATACGCGCATCAGTAGAAAAGGGGGGTGTTTTTACTTCACCACTAAGCCAGACAATGGGTTTACTTTCTGAATCTACCATCTATAGTTTAGGTTGTTTTAGATTAAATGTCAAATCAGACATAGTGGCAATATACCCGATATCATCAAAGATTGTCAAAGCCGTAAAAATCGCCTATGGTGTTGGATCGACATAGTTAGGAATACTCAAAAAAAGAGCGATCGCACTTTAGGAAAGAAAGGGCGATCGCTCTTTTGCTAATAAGTAAATTATACTTTTCTCATTAGATTTAGTTGAAAGCAGCCGGAACTAATTTAATGCCTCGTTGATCCGCCAAATAAACTCTGTGTCTGCCGTCACACAATTCGTAAGGAGGTGTACCGCGATAGAGAACAATTGGATCGTCTTGATCGTGAAGCAGACTTGATAAAGATTCGGAAGAATTTTCTATAGCGCGTATTTTGGCTGGATTGAGTTCACTCAGATTGGGAACTCTAATATCTGACATCTTTACAGGTACAGTTTCCATGTTATTTTCTCCATAATTACCTATTTGTAACTACTCTACAGATTGGATTAATACCCCCTCAATGCTTTTGAAATAGTCTGCTCAAAGTTATCACACTCTTGAATTAATTTCATTACAACTTTTTGGAAGTATGACACGTCAATCAAACTGATTTCAGCATTGTGCATGATCGAAAAAGTTGGTCGATCATTAATCTGTTCTATACTCCAGAAACCTATTTTATACTTAGAGTTTTCTTTGAGCATAAGTGTAGATATCCATCCCGGAACATCATTATCACTGTTAAACTTGACACCACTTGGCACTGAAAACTCTAGCGTTGTGTCATAGCGGATGATAAAGAGTGTCTGGGTACTATCAGAATTCATTGTAAAATTCATGATGGTACGGCGATCGTTGATGTCGTTAATGTTCCATCCTAGTTGATTGCAATACCGCTGAATAGTCGAGCGGTAATTACTGCCAGAGAATAAATCTAGATCGATTGCCACGAGAAAACTCCTTATCAAGAAAAATTAGAGGAAGCCACAAACAAAAATTTGATTAAACTTGAGGACACTTGTCAGTCAAAAAATTATAGGCTTCCCCATTCCTCTCTTAAGGGTTTCCACTCATATCTTCTATTTGCTGGTGGCTTCTGCAACCTAAAAATTTCTTCTGCTTCTTGAAGACGGGGATTATAAGTTTCTTCGTAAGAAAACCATAAATCATGATTGTGTTCGACAAGCATATGGATCGTCTTGCTCCCGTTCCTATTGTTCGGTTCTAAGTGAGCCAATAGCCTTTCCCGAATGCAGGACTCAGACATCCCTAGGTATGCCGTTCCCTTTGGGAATTCTGCATCATATATCCCATATACACCTTTCATACCTCTTGTAAGTTTATTTACATTTTCTTTGTTGAATTTGACGGGACCCATATTTACTACTTCATTAGTAATTTTTCTTATAATCCCTAAAAATATAAAGTTTTGTCAAGCCGGATAAGATCGGAAAATGTCGGTAGTTTTACAAATCACAGTTTAGTAAAAAGTCATAGTTTATCTGGTAATATCGGAAAATGTCGGATATAATAGCTAAAACCCGAACACCACCCCGATCGATGGACGCTGAAGAAATCTTAAAATTGGCCGACAACCTTGTTTTCTCTAAAACAGGAAAACACCTCGACAACGTGCAAGAGGCTATATTGCTTGGTGCTTGGCAAGGTCAAAAATACCCGAAAATCGCACAGGAAGCTCATTGTAGTGAGGGTCATGCTAGGGATGTTGCTTCGGAATTATGGAAAATACTTTCAGATGTATTAGGTGAAGCAGTTAATAAGTCTAATTTTAAGTCCACCTTGAAAAGGCAGCAATTTTCCATTGTTTCATCACATTACTGGAAAGACGTTGTACAAATTGGTAACGTTAACTTTTGTCCAGAAACTTCACACTCTCCAGAAGTTCCAAAAGATCGATCGCCCTCTCCCCCAGAAAACACCCAACCCGAAATCCGCCAAGACTTAAGAGACGCACCAGATATCAGCTCATTTTACGATCGCACATCCGAACTCGCCACCCTACAACAGTGGATCGTACACGATCGCACCCGCCTAGTCGCAATATTAGGACTCAGCGGAATTGGCAAAACCAATCTCGCACTCCACCTCCTCCCACAAATCCAGCATCAATTTGAATATATAATTTGGCGAAGTCTCGGCACATCCCCAACCCTCCATAAAACCCTAAAAAGCCTACTTAAATTTTTATCTAATCAATCCCCACCCTTAGCAAGGGGGGGCGAAGGGGGGGTTTTGCCAGCCAGCACCGATGAACTGCTATCACTGCTAATCGACAAATTGCGATCGCACCGCTGCCTCATCATCCTAGACGACGTACAAACAATTCTCAGCAGCCGACAAATAGCAGGAAATTATCGACCAGAATATGAAAATTACAGCACACTATTCAAACGTATCGGCGAAACTTGCCACAACAGTTGCTTAATCGTCAATAGTTGGGAACCGCCTAGAGAAATTGTCGCATTAAACAGAGAAAACGCCCGCGTTCGCGCCTTACCACTCAACGGTTTAGGTGCAGCAGCAGGCGAAATACTCCGAGAAAAAGGTTTACTCGAACCGGAGAAATGGCAAACCCTGATTAACATTTATCGAGGCAATCCCTTGTGGTTAAAAATAGTTGCAGCCATGATTCAAGAATTATTTAGCGGTCGAGTGGCCGAATTCTTAAAATATGATATGCTATTCTTGGGAGATGAATTGAAAGCAAGATTGCAGCAGCAGTGCGATCGCCTATCGGAATTAGAGAAACAGGTCATGTGCTGCATCGCGAATGAAATCGAGCCTGTTTCAATTTCTAAATTGCTAGAAAATGTGCAATTATCGCCCGACGATTTATTCAATGTACTGCAATCTTTGGGAAATCGAGCATTGATTGAAAAAGAAGCACAGGATAATCACGCGCTGTTCAGTTTATCGCCAGTGGTGAGACAATATGTGAAAAGTGAATATTGTCGCGATGGAATGGCTACATAGAAATTAGCGGAACTCTTATGTAGGGAAACGGCATTGCCGTGTCCGGCGGGAAGTTAGGCAAATTACAGATAATTTGTATATCATTAATAACTCTAGTAAGACATTTTAAAATTGGAATAAAATGTACACCAAAAAGTTAGTATTTGTAGGTGCGTCGCTCTCCAAAATCCATAAATTTAATCGAGTTTTCCAGTCGCGACGCACCTTACACATCGGGTAAAACAAACCCAAAAATTGTTATATTCTACGATTGTTGAAAATCATTTTTTTGTTTCCTACCTTTCTAGCATACCTGGAATTGTATTTATTTGCCAGCCCTCAAATCAAACTTTTCCAGTTTCCAAGGGTATTTTTTTAGGACAAATATCATCGTCGTACCAACCAGTCAAAGCCACCGCCAAAGCATCCGCCGCATCATCAGGTTTCGGAATATAACCCAACTCCAACTCCCGCGCCACGGCCTCTTGCACTTCCGATTTATCAGCATTGCCGCGGCCTGTCAAAGCTTTCTTAATTTGAGCAGGCGTAAACTCAAACAGCGGCACTCCGCACTGAGCCAATACTAGCGTCAAAACGCCCCGTGCTTGGGCTACAAGTATGGTATTTCCCATTTTGTAAAAAAACAGTTTTTCGGCAATTGCCAAATCGGGTTTTACCTCATCAATTACCGTGTGCAAATCTTCGTAAATTGTTTTTAGACGCTGTCCCATTTCCTGTTTTGGCGTTGTTTTAATCACGCCGCAATCAATCAGGGAAACGCTATTTTCGTCTTGTTTACCGGGGATAATATGACAACTAATCGCGCCGTAACCGAGATTTGCCAAGCCGGGGTCTAATCCTAAAATTCTTGTCTTCATTCACAATTATTTATTTATTGTCTCGTGTTAAACCCGATTAATTACACCCGAAAACCTTGCGTACAGATTCTCTGTTTCAATTATTATATCTTTCAATATAAAGTCCGGCAATCTGTTTAAATTATACAACAAGATTCTTGATTGATACGATAGTTTTACGCTTTTATTGGACAATATATTGGATTAATATAATACGATCAATGATAGTATTCACAATTTTACTTCTTTATTTAAATACTACAAAGCAAAATAAGCGTTGATTCATAGGAGACTTTATGGCATTATACTTACATTGTAATGCCAGAATGCAGCCAACTGCAATCTTAATCTGTAATGCTAATATATCGAGGCAGATTCTTGATTCGCTCTATCCAAGTTTTAATTGCTGGAAACCCCGTCAAATCAAATCCGCCTTCTCCAGCAACGTGAGTGTAAGCAAATAAACCGATGTCAGCAATAGAATAGCGATCGCCCGCAAAAAACTTATTTTGTTTTAAATGCCCTTCCATCACCCCCAAAGCAGCATAACCCGGTGCTTGTTTCTGTTGCAGTGCTTCTTGATATTCCTCAGCTTTCCCTGTCATATGCCAAAAACGAGAAGTTGCAATAAAAGGTTCGTGGCTGTACTGCTCAAAAAACAACCACTGCATTACTTGAGCTCGTTCAAATTTATCGCTGGGGAAAAACTCAGTTTCTTCGCTCAAGTAAAACATAATCGCATTCGATTCAAACAGAAACTTACCCGCTGCAATCTCTAAAACCGGAATGCGGCCATTGGGATTTTTGACCAAAAATTCGGGTGTCCGGCTTTCTTTTTGGAGAATATTAATTTCTGTGCGATCGAAGGGAATATTGAGCTGAGTTAAGAGCAAGCGGATTTTGTAGCAATTCCCCGAAGGCGAATATTCGTAGAGTTTGAACATATTTTTTTACCGCAGAGAACACAGAGAACGCAGAGTTAAGAAAGACAGAAGTTTACAGATTATTGTAGCATTGGTGGGTAAGAGCATAATTGCTACTTTCAGAAGTAATATGGTTAAGGTGCAACCTCTCTCGCCCAAGTTCAGCAATATTGGAGACTAAATGAAATTATACTGGAAAGAATTTCACTTGAATTCAGAAAGTATCGGCTTAATTTACGGTTTTTTGGGCGTAGTTGGATTTAGTTTGACACTCCCGGCAACCAGAGCCGCTGTACTCGATTTAGACCCGCTTTTTGTAGGTTTTGGACGCGGATTGGTAGCAGCCATACTAGCAGCATTGACTCTGCGGTTCACCCATCAACCCATTCCCTCAAAACAGCAATTTCGGAGTTTATTAGTTGTCGGATTGGGAGTGGTTTTGGGATTTCCGGTACTGTCGGCTTGGGCTATGCAGCAAGTACCTGCCGCCCACGGTGCTGTAGTCTTAGGATTGTTGCCTTTAGCAACAGCAATCGCAGGGGTTTTGCGAGCGGGCGATCGCCCTGATTTCACTTTTTGGATTGCTAGCATTGTCGGTAGTACAACCGTTGTCGTTTTTGGAATTATTAGCGGTGCTGGACACCTTCAACCCGCAGATTTAGCGCTGTTTGGATCTGTGATTGCTGCTGCTTTTGCCTATGCTGAAGGTGGGCGATTAGCTAAGGTTTTAGGGGGGTGGCAAGTTATCAGTTGGGCGTTGGTGATTGTTGCTCCTTTCGAGGTTTTGCCCACAATATTTATTGTTTTAAAACAAGGGTTGATAGCTACACCGAGTGCCTGGTTGGGTTTTGCCTATGTGAGTGTTGTCAGTCAATTTGTAGCATTTTTTGCCTGGTATCACGGGATGGCAATGGGTGGAGTTGCCAGGGTAGGGCAAATTCAGCTATTGCAACCGTTTTTGACTATTCTGGCATCGGCAATTTTGCTTGGTGAAACCGTGCAGCCGATCGCCCTAGGCAGCGCTTGTTTAGTAGTGGCCTGCGTCGCAGCGGGGAAAAAAGCATCAATTAAGCGGGCAGAGGATTTGTGAGGGGAGTGACCAACCTCCAAATCTCTAAGAAACGACTCTTCGTCGTGACTACAAACCCAACTACAAACCGGACATGAGATCGCTAGTCTGTCCAATTATAGATCGCATTCTCATCACAACTGTTTCTAGCGATAGATGAAATTTAAATATTTGAATTTTACTATCATAATACAAACAACTAAACATCAAGCCGATCGTGTTTGTGGTTGCCTATTTTGTGGTTGCCTATCAAACAATTCCTACCTTTTATTACATTAACAGCATAAACTCATGGAAATCAGACAAGATACGTTGTTCGATCGAGTATTCCGGGACAGCGAAGGCAACATTGTTATAGCTCAACCGCCAAATTTACCGCTAATTGTCGGGATTGTAGCTACTTTATCAACCCTCATCTTTACCGCAGGTAAAATTCATCTAGGATTCGAGCTAGTAGCTTTTGGATCCTTGTTTACTTGGGCTTGGGAAGAATTATTTCAAGGCGTTAATTACTTTCGCCAAGGATTAGGTTTAATTGTGCTTGTTGCTCTGATGGCGTCGAAGCTTTTATAAGTCAATACAGTTTACTTAACACTTTTTATGCCCGGAGATCCCCCTCGCATCCCCCTGATTGTCGGGGGACTTTAAGAGCTTTCTTGTCCCCCCCGCATCGAAGGGGGGTTAGGGGGGATCTGTCTTAAGTCAACCGTATTGTTTTATAAGTAGGTAAGTAAGTCCACCTAAAAAAATATAATACCTAGATTCCCGACTTTTTTAAGAAGTCGGGAATCTAAAGCGCGAGCTTGTTTTACGTTTAATTCGGTAGTTTCTATTTAGTCAAACTGCTACTTTTGTCTGGGTTAAAGCCCATTGACATAAATTTATCACCCAAGTGGGTGTTTTTGATTATTACTTGATAATTTTTTTACGATCGGTGTCGATCGGCAAAACCAGCAACTTCTCCCAGCGTATAAAGTGGCCTGCCCTTCACCTCTTCATAAATCCGCCCAATATACTGGCCCAAAATCCCAATACTGACCAACTGCACCGCACCCAAAAAGAAAACCGCCATAATTATAATTGTCAAACCACTTAATGCCGCACCCGGAGAGAAAAGACGCCAGTACAAAACCAGAAAAGCCATTAAAACAGACACCAAAGCCGAAAATAAACCCAAATAAATCGACAGTTGCAAAGGAACCTTTGAAAAAGAGACTAAACCGTTCATCGCCAAAGCAAAAGATTTGCTGAAAGTATACTTAACCTCGCCAGCAAAACGCGGATCTCGTTCAAACTTAACAGCAGTTTGTTTAAAACCAATCCAAGCCCGCAGTCCCCGAATGTAGCGATTGCGTTCTGGCATAGCATTGAGCACATCCACAACACACCGATCCATCAAACAAAAATCCCCCGTATCTATGGGAATATCCACATCAGCAAGATGGCGCAAAATGCGATAATACATATAAGCTGGCAACCGCTTAAACCAACCTTCTTGACGGCGTTGAGTGCGCTGAGCGTACACAACTTGATACCCGAGCCGCCACTGTTCTACCATATCTAGAATTAGCTCTGGCGGGTCTTGCAAATCGCCGTCCATGATGACTACAACTTGACCGCTCGAAAAGTTTAAACCAGCAGTTACAGCTATTTGGTGGCCGAAATTGCGGGCGAAACTGAGATAACAAATCCGCGAGTCTTTTTCGTGCAATTCTCGCAAAATTTCCAGAGAGCGATCGCGGCTGCCATCATTGATTAAAATTAATTCTACAGCGCCGTCCATTCGATCCATCACAGCACTAATTCGTCGGTACAATTCTGGGAGATTTTCTTCTTCATTATAGATGGGAATTATCAAGGAATACTTAGGTATATTGTTCATCTCAGTTTGTGTTGTAAAATCTGGTGTCAACGGTTAAATCAAATAAATCAAAACTTTATTTTTTCACAAACACTCTCAGTGGCTCCATCGACCATTTTTGTGCGTAAGTTTGATTTTTGAGGACTATCTCTTTTCCTTGTTTGCCGTCATTTTTTGTAGACTGGTAAATTATCGCACAAGGGATAAAACTTTTGTAAGGTTCGGAATTTAATTTTTGCTTGACAACTGGATCGATAGTAGAAATATGTTCGATGCGAGGTGCTGGTTTTCCCGGCTCTGGAAACATCACCCACAAGGGATATTCCCAGGCATTTTTAGCCCAAAATGACAGTCCTATATTCGTGCAGTTTTGAGCTTTAACAAAATCTACTGCTGTATTGTAAGCAACCTCGATATTCGGGCGGCTTGTAAAGTAAAGATCGTGTCTGCTGCTATTAAAAATGTTACCATCTCCCACGAGAGGTCTAAAGTTGTTGTGAAAAACCCACGGTAGCGACATTAAAATCAGAATTGCCACCAGATAATTTGCGTTTTTATGATTTGATAATTGCGATACTGCTAATCCAAATATTGGGGAAAACAATACAAATATTGATAGGTGGTGGCGGCCGTGCCAAGGCTGCAATTTAAGGAGAAAACACAGCAGTAAAAACGTACTTATTACAGCAATTAAATAAGTTACTACTATTTGGGTTTTTCTCAAAATACGAGTTTTAAATATAATGGCGCTCGCGGCAAATATCAGCCAAAAGTGAATGGGATTTGTAGCTGTGTTTTCATTAAATGACGGTGTGGCGATCGCAAATACTTGTCCGGGAGGCCAAGTGATGCGTGCGTCGTTTGTTGCTACGCCCAGTATTCGGTGCAGGACGTTAATTACTCCCACGATCGCACCGTTAATGCGGGAAATCCTCGTCCCTGCTTGCATACCTAAATTTCTAATGACATTTGACAGGAAAGTTGGCAGGGTAATTGCTTCAATTTTATATTCTTTGGTAAAACTTTCTGGCGCTCCGATCGCATAACCGAACAAATCGTAATTTCGCCAAAAGTGACCGACATTCAAAACAAAAGTTACAGCGGCTATAAGCAAAATTGGTTGCAGCATTTTCCCCCGAAAGCTTTTAATGCCTCCTACAAAAAACCAAATAATAAAAGGCAAACAGAATATATAAGCTGTCGTTTTTGTCAAGAGAGCTAGACCCAAACTCGCACCAATTTTGAAAGTATTAATCCCCGTGATTCCTGCTTCGAGTCCGGCTAAACCGCAGGAAACAAAACACACTACCCAGAAACATACAGCATAATCGTTTTGAGTGCTAGAACCCTGAAGGATACCCATCGGCAAAGTCGCAGCAAAAACAGCAGCAAAAACTTGACCGCGCCCATTAGCGCCCAGTTGCTTAGCAATTAAAGAAACTGCGATCGCACTTCCCACCATACTCAACCACTGTACCAAATTAGCATAGCGATCGCCCCCGCTTAAAATCTGAAAGTGCATAATCGCAAACTCAGCCCCCGGCGGGTGATACAACTGCGGCACGTAAGAAGTGGGATAATGCTCTACACTGCGGTTTTGCATCCAGTGAGCAACCCGGCTCATGTGATAAGTCATAGAATCCCAATTGTTAGGCGGTGAAACTAAAGCAATTAAACCAACCGCAGCAAAAATAAATAATACACCGCCTAGCAACCCCGCTAAGACACTAGAAAATTTCTCCTCTTGACTTTTCTCAAAAATTGGCTTGACAGGTTTAAATTTTAGATAAACCATCAAGCCGAGAATATTTGCTAACAACCACAGCGCCAACACCCACTCAAAAGTCAGCAACCGAAATAAACTGAAAATTTCAGTAGATAAAGCTACAATAACTCCCCAAACAATTGCTGCGGACAAAATAGCACTGCGCCAACAATTATCTATCTTTTCAAATATGAGAAACAAAAGCCCCAGAGCAACCAATGGAATCAAGCCAAATATATCTGTTATCATAGATGTTTAGCCGGACTTTAAAAACTACAATCATAACCGATAGATTAAAAATCGCATGAAAACCTCCTATTATCTTTGGCAAGCAAATCAAGATTTAAGGGAAGCTTGCCTGCAACACCCATTTGTTCTGGGCATTGCTGACGGCGGCCTCCCCCAAAATAGTTTTGCATATTATGTTGCACAAGACGCATTTTTTCTCTTAGCATTTGCTCGCGCTTACAGTATTGCTGCGGCAAAAGCACCCGACTGGGAGGGATTTGAAATCCTCCACAATCTCGGGAGTGGCGTTTTAGAAGAATTGCACCTGCATCAAGGATATGCAGCGAAATGGGGTGTAAACTTGCAAGAGGCTAAACCGGGAATTGCTACCCGCCGCTACACGGATTTTTTATTAGCAACAGCTTGGGGAAGCGGTGTCGGTTTGACAGTAGCGGCGATGACTCCTTGCTTGCGGTTGTATGCTTTTTTGGGACAGCAGTTAGCTAAACCTAATATGCCGGAACACGCCTTTAGCGACTGGATTTTAACCTATAGCAGCCCTGAGTTTGAGATTTTAGCTTCACGGCTCGAAAGTTTGGTCGATCGCTATGCCGAATCTATACCGGAAGTAGAAGCAACCTATCGCTACGCTATGTTGTGCGAAAGAGACTTTTTTCAGGCAGCTTGGGAGGTACAGTAAATTAAGTTTATGCAAAAGATTCTCCCCAACAATCGCCCCTAAGCTACCCACAGCCAACCTGCAAATCTCACGGAAACGTACAGCAGAAATATACCAAAAAATCCCATCAACCCGTAACCCCAACGAGGCTTAGCTGCTAGCAACAAGCCGAGAGCTATTGATAGCGCAACAACACCGTAGGCGTAGCGGTTTACAGATCGCAAAGCTCCAGAATTAAGCAGCAGTGCCAAGGAGCAAAAACCGTAAGTCAAAACAATAGTGGTAAGCTTTTTGCGAAAAAACCACAACAAATAGCCGCTGCCAAAAATCATCACAATTCTACTGATAGCAGACAGCTCCAATTTGACAGCTTTAATCAATACCTCGAACCAACTCGGCTGAACCCATCCCTTTTGAACATGAACAAATGCTAAAGCATCTCCAAAGCGAATAGCACAATATATGCTAAATGAAAATATCCCAAGAGCGCTAGCCAAACCTGCAAAATAAGCAAGTGGAGGTCTTTTTTCCCTCCAAGCTGTCAGCAAAAAAGCAGGTATCAGTGCTACTCCCGGCCCCCTAGTAGCAGTTGTCAAAGCTCCCCAAACAGCAGCCCAAATATACTCGCCCCTCTCAAAAGATCGCAAAGCAGATGCTGTCAGAAACAGAAACAATCCTTCTGTATACATGACAGTGCAAAATAGCGAGAACGGACACCAAGCTAGCATAGCGGTTGTCCATTTGGCAACACCAGTATCGTATCGCTGTTCTACCCAAAAATAAATCAGCACTAATGCGCCCAAAAATGCAAAAGAGTTGATTAATACCCCTGCTGCGTCCGATCGCATTCCGAGGGTCATCAGCCCCCGAATTAGTAAGGGGAACAGCGGATAGAAGGCAACTGAATGCTGTTGTCCGTCATCGGCGTAGGTGTAACCAAGAGTAGCGATTTTGGTGTACCATTTGCCGTCCCAATGGGAGAACAACTCCCACCCGATTTTGGGAATGAAGCCATTCACAAAATCCAAAGGTGGCACATCATAATACACCAGCGGTTTTTTGGAGGCTAAAGGAGCAATTAGCTGCATTCCGATCGCAATTACCGATCGGCTCAGCAACCACATAGTAATTACAAAAATTAACCCATCTCTGCTTTTAGTGCCTGCTTGACGCGGACTTACTTCTAGCCCTAAATCAGTATTTGTCATCGCTAAAACAGCGCCAGACTGTTGATTTTAAATACAGTATAGTCGGCTGCCTATCGATCGCCAAATATATACGTAAGTACAGCGGTACTGCTAATTTTAGCGTCCGAGTTTATTGGGAATACCTTCGCATCCGCCGGGAATAGTCTCTCTCGACTTCGATCCGCACCAAGCGCAGCAGTAATAGCGCTGCTCGTCCGACAGCCGCTTGACAGCAGTGAAATCAGCGCGTTCAACCACAGCGCCCGTATGTTCGCCCGTTTGATAGTTGGCAAATTCCGTGCGGCTGCGGGGAGATGCAGTTTCTGCCGAGCCGTAGAATAATTTGGTGGCTCTCAAGTCGGCGCGAGCGAGATTGGCGTCGTACAGAATAGTGCGCGAGAGGTTTGCTTTCACTAAATCGCACTTGCTGAGATTGGCCCGGACAAGGTTGGCTTCGCTCAACTCAGTCCACCGCAAATCGGTGCCAGCGAGGTCAGCACCCGCTAACATGACGTTTAAATCGATGACGCGGAGGCCGTGATCTCTGTCTTCAGCGTAGCCGCCATCTCCGTCAAGGATGGGGCGGCCTAAAAGCCGATCGCGCTTCAGAGGAGTAACCAATCTCGACTGCGACAAAAACCGCAGAATTTTCGCTTTACCTTCAGCATCCACACTGCTCATAATTGCAGCGGTGCGGCCTTCGGCGATCGCCCTTTCCTGCGGCCAATCTTCCAAAAACCCTTGCTCGTCAAGGGCTAAGTCAGAAACCCCTTGAAAATAAGCATCGATCGTTTGCTGCTGAGTAATGCGATTTTGCTGAATCGTCAAATCCTTCGAGATCACGTACTGGCGCCAAGCCACGTAAACGCCCAAAATTGCGATCAAAATTTGCCCCAAAGCGCCGATTAACTCGCCGAGAGCTCCGATCGCATCCCAGTTGATTTGGATGTTGCGGCTTCCCGGTTCAGTATTAGTACCGCTGAGCATCAGCAAGCCCACAATCCCAGCTAACAGCCCGAAGCAGGAGATAATTAGCGTGCGCCAAGTCGGGGGAATTACCTGCACCCAGATTTTGCCCCAACTCGGCCACATCATCCGCAGCGATATGCCGATCGCACCGATAGCCCCAAATAAGCCGATCCAAATGCTATCGTTAGCGAGCCCGACAATCATCGAGGCGATCGCCGCCAGCGTCAGCACCGAAGCCGTCATCTCAGCAGTCGTTTGTGCAGGCTGCTGCGGCAATAAAACCTTGCGAGTTGGAGGCGGCGGTGGCAGCGGTTTTGCCGGTTCAGCAGTAGCAACGATTGTCGTGGCTTCTGGCGGCACAGTAGGGAGCGCACCGTTAGGGCTTTCTACAGTCACGTTCGACTTAGGAGGATTGGGTTGAGGAGAGTTGGGTTCTGGTGTCATGCGTTGAGGCAAATTCTAACTTTAACAGGTCACTAAAACGATTTTAACTAACCCAGCACGATTCTAGATAGCATTACAAGAGAAATATCCAGTTATTACACTCAAAGAGGTAAAATAATATGACCCTGGTACTCCCCAATCTTCAAGGCAAACAAATGGGTCAAGTAATCACTACAATCACCGTCACGAATCGCATCGATCGAGTTCTCGCTGAGCGCGGGTTCATTCCTGCGGGTGAAATTCGTTCATTCACTCTCGACAAAGTTCTAGTCGATACTGGAGCCACTCTGCTTGCCTTGCCAGCTCGTATTATTAGCCAATTAGGCTTAATACAAGTAGGAGAAAGAGATGTAGAAACATCGGCTGGCATCAAAAAAGGTCGAATTTTTGCCGACGCTCAAATTATTGTAGAGGGCAGAGAAGGCAGATTTGATTGTTTAGAATTGCCCGAAGGCGTTTCCGCTGTTTTGCTGGGCGTGATTCCCATGGAAGAACTAGGCTTAGAACCAGATTTGAAAAATAGACGGTTGCGAGTATTGCCGATGAACAGTCAGCAAACATATCTAATGGCTTAGCTACAAGGTTTGTAGTCAGGACTTTAGTCCTTCTTAATGCGGACTAAAGTCCTCACTACAAACCTTTTTATGTGAAAGTTTGTAGTCAGGACTTTAGTCCTTCTTGATGCGGACTAAAGTCCTCACTACAAACCT
>NZ_JAEQCI010000039.1:0-68628 GCF_020738565.1 Microcoleus sp. PH2017_12_PCY_D_A
TCCTCACTACAAACCTTTTATATGGGAGATATTAAATCTCAATAATATTACTTTTGCCAGCCGAAAGACTACCGATCGCAATTTTTGCGAGTATAATTAATCTGAAGTGGCAGTGAGGTTTGTTTGTGAAACTTAAAATCTTGGCAAGTGTAACGGCAACTGTAGCAGTTTTAGCGCCGTTTTTGCTGGCAGCTCCGGTCAAAGCTCAAAATCCAGATCGCGTCCAACAGTTGCTGGAAACTAAGGAGTGCGAGGGCTGCGATTTGAGAAATGCTGATTTGTTTAAGGCGAGTTTGTACAGAGCTAATTTAAGAGGAGCTGATTTAAGCGGAGCTAATCTCTACGAAGCTAATTTGCTGGAAGCTGATTTAAGCGGTGCTAATTTGGCAAATGCTAACTTTGTTAATGCCGAGATGTACGGTGCCGACTTGGACAGTGCTAATCTGCGGAATGCGGATTTGTCTAATGCTTTTTTGGGGCGGGCTAATCTGACGAGAGCTGATTTGCGCGGTGCTAAGCTTTTTAATACTAATTTGGGCGAAGCTTATCTGCTGCAAGCTAATTTGTCCAATGCGGATTTGCGGCGTTCGCTGCTGTTTAGAGTGAATTTGAGTCGCGCTAATTTAAGCGGAGCGGATATGTCTTTTGCTGATGTGCGCGATACTAATTTGCAGAATGCTATTCTGTCAAATACGAGGCTTCCTAGGACTCAATTGACCGGGACAAATATCGATGCTGCTAATAATGTGCGGCAGGCTGATTTGGAACGTGCAAATTTGCGGGGTACGAATTTGGGGCCGGGGGTTTGCGTGACGACGAGTTTTCCTTATTGTGTTTTGAATTTGGAATAATATCAGGTTCTCTCGAACGACGACAATCAGATGGGTTTGTAGTGAGGACTTTAGTCCTCATAATCTGAGGACTAAAGTCCTCACTACAAACCGTTTTTATTGCGGGTAATTAAGGGCTGGCGCGCCCTAAGTTGAGATTTCAGCTAAGTTTGAGGTGGTTTGTATCCCCTTTCTAGGGCAAATCTCACAAGTTGGGCGCGATTTTCTAACTGTAGTTTGCTGAATATGCTGCCTAAATGAGCTTGGACGGTGCGGGGGCTAATAAACAGTCGATCGCTAATTTGTTTGTTAGTATAACCCTGGATTACCTCCCAAAAAACCCTTTCCTCGGCTGGCGTTAGCGGTAAAGGTGCTGGGTTCGGCAATACTGCGAGAGTTTTTGGTTCCACCGCCCTAGCGGTAGAAGTTTGCAGCAGTCGGACAATCTCGGCGTGAATGCGGTGGGAGCGCTCTAACTGCGCTTTTACCTTAGCCAAGATTTCTTCAGACTGAAATGGTTTTACCAGATAATCGTCAGCGCCGATCGCGTGACCTTCAACTTTTGCCTCCATTTCGCCTTGACCAGATAAAAATATAAACGGGACTAACTGTCCCAAACGGGTAGTTCGCAAGCGGCGGCAAAACTCAAACCCGTCCATTTCCGGCATCATCACATCTGAAATTACCAAATCGGGGGGTGCATTCTCAAAAATTGAGAGCGCCTCAACTCCTGAATTAGCGCATTCAACCCGGTATCCTTGGCTTTCCAGGTACATTGCTAAGACTGTTTGACAGTCTGCTTCGTCGTCAACTACTAATATTCTTTCCATGAGGGCCTTGCACCAATTCCAGTTGACAGTTCTTGAAACTGCGGCTCCCAAAGTATGAATTTAAATGAGTTTACCTGCTGCAACTTGATAAAGGCTCCCAATTTCAAGACGGCACAATTCCTCAAATAGTCCAATTACGGGCGCCGATCGAATAAAATGAGAATAAGTTGAGGAATGTTGGTCTAAATTTGCATTTGTTTTATTCGTCTCTCCTAAAAAGCTACAACTTTTGAGGAGGGATCGTCAATTTTTCCGCACCAAATAGACGGTAACAGAAATAATTTCATTTTATTATACACAAATTCTGCTGGCTCTTACACTATTCCGAGACTTGACATGGAAAGGTTTTTAGATTTTTCCGGTTCGGAGACAGGTACAAAAGGTATAACACGAGCAGGTGCTGCTGCTGGGGGCCCAGCGAACAAACGCTGGTCGGCAACCAACATACTTTCAATTATCACTGCCGGTTCCGGGCGGCTGAACAGATACCCCTGCATGATATCGCATTGGTGCTGTTTCAAGAAAGCTAGTTCTGCTTCTGTTTCTACTCCTTCAGCAATTACTGTCATATTTAAGCTGTGACCCAGCAAAATTACTGCTGTGGTAATAGCAGCATTTTGAGCGTCTTCGTTGGCATTTCGCACGAAAATGCGATCGATCTTTAAGCTGTCAAAAGCAAATTGCTTGAGATATCCTAAAGTAGCATAACCTGTGCCGAAGTCGTCAATGGCAATCCGAATTCCTAGAGCTTTAAGTTCGTTTAAAGTTGCGCCTGCGACTGTCGCATTTTCTACCAAAGCGCTTTCGGTCATTTCTAATTCTAAATTAGCCGGCTCCAAGCCTGTAGTTTCTAATATTTGCACGATTCGGGCCTTGAGTTCCGGGTCGGATAACTGCCTGGCCGACAAATTTACTGATATCCTAAAGGGCGAAAACCCCGCCGCCAGCCAACTCGCGGCTTGAGCGCAAGCTGAAAGCAGTACCCATTCGCCAATCTGAATAATTAAACCTGTTTCTTCGGCTAAGGGAATAAATTCGGCGGGAGAAATTATACCTCGATCGGGATTTTGCCAGCGCACCAAAGCTTCAGCGCCGATAACTTGTCCGGTAGCAATATTCACCTGCGGCTGATAGTATACCTGAAACTCACCTTGTGCTAAAGCGCGGCGCAGCAAAGCTTCTAGAGCCAACTTTTCAGGGGAGAGGACACAAACCTTTGTAGAGTCGTTAGCTAAATCTTTGAGTCTGGCTTCTGCTTGGTGAAGCGCAACTGTCAGGGGTTGGGTAATAGTTAGTCGTTTCGAGACGCGAGAAGCAATCGCCCCTAACAATTCAGCCTTAGTAAACGGCTTTGTTAGGTAATCGTCAGCCCCCAATTCCATCCCCCGACGAAAATCGGTTTTGGCACTTTGAGCCGTGAGGAAAATAAATGGAATTGTTGCAGCCAGCGAGTTTTGCCGCAGAGTCCGCAACACGTCATAACCGTCGATTTCCGGCATCTGCACGTCGCACAAAATTAAATCCGGGATCTCCGAAAGTGCCATCTGCACGCCAAATCGACCGTTTTCTGCTACGATAACCCGGTAGCTGTGAGATTCCAGGAGTTGCACAAGAGTCTCCCGGATTAATTCGTCGTCTTCAATGACCAAAATTTTGAGCATGATACTTAGATTACAGATGGCACTATATATCAGAACCTGACTAACTCTAGCATACTCAAACTAGACGGTTACTGATTACGCCAATTAGCTAATAAATCTTTGGCCAAATGGCTAAAGATTTTCCCTCGGTTTTTAAGTGACAATCAAAGAGGTCGCCAAATTCGCAATAGTTCGATCGCGCTCTTGGGCAGAAAACTGTTGTGTCCGACTATTATGATAAATTTTTATGACGAAATATCGCTTGTTTCTCATAAAAAATGCCGCCAACACTTTGACTGCGCGGATGGCGACCAGCTTTGTATAATGTCGGGTCAATTCGCTTTAAAAAGTGTTCGTAGTCAGGAGTTTTAGCGATCGGATTTTTATGCGGACTAAAGTCCTCACTACAAACCAATTTTATTGTGTCGTTCGAGGGGACATCGTAGGATGCACTGGATTAATTCACGGGCTTAGTGGAATTCGCACAAAATTTGTTATCTACAATTGCAGAATTGATACTGACTGCCTGCATTGATGATGACGGAATGATGAGGTCTTGCGGAACTACAACTGTCTTTTTGCAAACCAGCTCGCTGCTGCCTACAGAGGCAAAGTTCCAAGCATAAAATTCGGGATTGCTGACTGTCGCACTGGCAGAAGATAAACCCAATGCAGTCATTAATACTAATCCCAAAGTTACTAAAGCTACGATCGCGAATCTCAGCATATTCTTTGTTTGAACTGGAAAATTTACCCGCTCGGGATTACTTCATTATTGCTCGATCGCACTTCCTGCGTCAATAGCCATCAGTCGATTTTAGATTTTAGATTCTAGATTTTAGATTTGCTCGCCTTGATGAATCTTAGAGCTGGAACAAAAGTTTAAAATTTTTGCCTGTTGGCGACTTATAGCGGTTCTCAAGCGTAGTGAGGTATGCCGGAGAGCCCGCCCAGGCCTATGCTTCGACGGAACGGAAGCTGAGCACAAGTGCCCTAGGCCCTAGGCCCGGCGCAGGCCTAGGCCCTAGGCCCGGCGCAGGCCTAGGCCCAGTCGTCCGCGAATATGAGAGCTTGAAAGGCTATAAGTGAGAGCGTTATTTTGTCTCCAGATTCAATTCGTAGGCGATCGGCTCGGATGACTGAGAAACGACTACGAATTCATAAAAACCAGCATCATCCAGGGTTCCAGACCAACTCACCTCCTCTGCATCTTCCAGTAAAGCCTTGGCTTTGTTGGTGCGCCCGGGAGAATAAATTGATAGCAGAGTCGATTTGCGCGGAGCTTGCAAGTTTACGCTCAAAATCTGATTTTGGGCGAACCTGGCAATGTAAGCTTTGCCTTCTCCGGGCTTGAGATTTCCTTTAAGGGTTTTGCTGTTCGCGCGGCGGTCAAATTCAACGGTTTCGACAGTTGCTCCGGCTTGCAAAGCTGTGAGGGCGTCGGCGGTAATTGCTTGCCAAATTTGTCCCACGGGCAAACCGATGATATTTTTATTCCGCGGGTGCTGTGGAAACCAATAAAAGAACTTGGCATCAGCCAAATCGTACAGCGCTCGACTGCTTAAATTCAGCTTGTTAACCTCGGTTTTCGAGCGATCGAGATCGGCGGTGTCGTAACTGCCCAACCGCGCTCTAGCATCGCTGCTGAGGTTTTCCAGCTTGTCGAGCAAGTCGTCGCCGATTTTCTGCCACCTTTCGCGCCACTGGCGATCCTCATCACCTTCTTTTAACAGCCGCCCGTCTAATTCTGGGTATTTGGCGTAGAAATTCTCGTCTACAAGGTTGACGTAACCGTTGTAGAATCGATCGTCAATTTTAAGCCGAGAGTAGCGATCGCGCAAAGCATCTTCTTGCTGCTGCTTCGGGCCCGGAGTCACGGGAATCTTCTGCACTTTGGATTGCAGGTTTAACACGTAATTGCCCGCAAACCAGCCAACTGCCCCCATACTCGAAAGCACCGCCACTACGAACAAAAACATTTGCCAAGCAGGCATCTTTTGCTGATTGCCGATCGTGGCCACTCGCACCGGAGTACCCGGCAGCTTCGGGGGAGGGGCGGGCACGGGTATGGGCGAGCGATCCGGCGGCTGCTGCGTGAGGCCAAAATCTGGGGCAGGCTGCGGCTGCGGCCCTAAAGGTGGATTGCCCGAGAGAGCGAGCAAAACCTCGCGAGCCGAGGAGTAGCGCTCTTTTGGCTGCACAGCGAGCATTTTATCCAGCACCAGGGACAAATTCGGAGACAGAGAACAGTGCGATCGCCAGTTCCAATTCAGCGTCTGGCTGTCGAGCAATTGATGCGGTTCCTTCCCCGTCAGCAACACCAAAACCGTCGCCGCCAGAGCGTACAAATCGCTGTGCGGAGACACAATCCCCATCTGCATCTGTTCGACGGGAGCATAGCCGAGCTTGCCGATGCGAGTCGCGGGGGTGGGAGTGCCGTTAGCTTCATTTTCAGCAAATAGAGATTCTACGGTGGCGGCGACTTGTTTGACTCCGCCGAAGTCAATGAGCACCGGCATTCCGTCAGACAAGCGCAGAATTAGGTTGTCCGGGGAGATGTCGCGGTGAATTACTCCCAAGGAATGAATGTATTCGAGCACTGGCAAAATCTGAACCAGCAGTTGATTGATTTCTGCTTCGATGAACCGCAAACCCTGACGCTTGCGGGCGTCCAGCAGGAAGCGGTAGTTTTGACCGGGTACGTAGTCTTGAACGAGAAATAGGTAGCCCCGATCGACTATACTGACTCGAAACATTTCGCGGAAGCGCGGGATTTGATTGTGTTGCAGCTTGTAGAGCACTCCGGCTTCGCGCTCGAAGAGTTCCTCGGATTTTTGTAAAGCGTAACTTCCTTGTACTTGGGGCGCAAATTCTTTTAAAACGCAGGGTTCGTTAAATCGGTGGGCATCTTCAGCGAGGTAGGTGCGCCCGAAGCCGCCGTGTCCCAGTTCGCGGACGATGCGGTAGTGGTTGTGGAGAGTTATGCCGGGGTAGATGGGATTGTTCATTGAAACTTGCGTCGGATTGTTACGCTTGATTGAGATTGTCCGTTTTGGGCGATCGCGCTAATTAATCTTGACATAGTGTGTCGGTGTTGATGAGTCGATCGGCTGCTCGGTCATCGCCTGCGGTTGTTGTGTTAAAAAAGCCGTTGTCTGCACGCAACTCGATTGCCGGGTGTATTTGTGCGATCGACCACAAAGTGTGTTCAAATTTTTAGTAGCCTGCCTAATCTGCCGCCCGGTCGTTAGCGCTACTAACTGAATCTCGATCGAGCGACGTGCAAATACGCATTTTAAGGAGCCAATCATGCAGCCAGAACCGCGTCAGCGAGCAATTGGGGCGTTTGAACAATTTTTGAGTGCGCCGCTTGAGGAACGATTGCAACAGCAGAGTCGAGATGCAGAATCCGAGGCGATCGCACTTTTTCACAACGTCGCTGCCACAGTACCAGCTTACCAGAAGTTCCTAGCTGCACTCAACATCAATCCCGAGTCTATTCAAACCTTGGAAGACTTCCAAAAATTGCCGCTAATTACCAAAGAGAATTATTTGCGCTTTTACCCGCTGCCTCAGTTGTGCCGCCAGGGCAAATTAGAAACCTGCGATTTCATTGCTGTTTCATCTGGTTCGACAGGAAACCCGACATTTTGGCCGCGTTTTATCAGCGACGAGTTGCAAATTGCCGATCGCTTTGAACAAATATTTCACGACAGTTTTTTCGCCGAGACCCGCCGCACTTTAGCTGTGATTTGCTTTGCCTTGGGGACTTGGGTAGGCGGAATGTACACGGCGAATTGCTGCCGCTATCTAGCAAGTAAGGGTTATCCCGTGACGGTGGTGACGCCGGGGAATAACAAGACTGAAATATTTCGAGCAGTTCGAGAACTTGGGGAGCATTTCGAGCAAGTAGTATTGTTGGGATATCCGCCGTTTATCAAGGATGTTATTGATAGCGGGATTGCTGCGGGTGTGGAGTGGCAAAAATATCGAATTAAGATGGTGTTTGCCGGGGAAGTGTTTAGCGAAGAATGGCGGAGTTTGGTGAGCGATCGCATTAATTATCACAATACGAAGGAAGAAGGAAGAAGGAAGAAGGAAGAAGGAAGAGGGGGAGATGGGGAGATGGGGAGATGGGGAGAATTCATAATTACCAATTCCGAATTACCAATTACCAATTACCAATTACCAATTACCAATTCCCAACTATCAACGGAGAATTTATATTACAATTCTGCGAGTCTTTACGGTACAGCCGATGCGGGCGTTTTGGGCAACGAGACACCGTTGAGTATTTGCATCCGCCGCTGGTTCGCAAACAATCCGGAAGCAGCGCGCAATTTATTCGGAGAATCGCGGTTGCCAACGCTGGTGCAGTACGATCCGAAAAGCCGCTTTTTTGAAGTGAATGATGACGGCACGCTGTTATTTTCTGGCGACAACGGCATCCCGCTCATACGGTATCACATTTCCGATAACGGCGGTTTAATTTCTTACGAAGCAATGCTCGATTTTTTGGCAGAATGGGGATTTAATCCGGTGGCACATTTGCAGGAAGTGGCGGCTGGGGAAAGTGCCGGTTTGCCGAGAGGAATTCGCAATCTGCCATTTGTTTATGTGTTTGGTCGATCGCACTTTACCGTTTCCTACTTCGGTGCTAACATCTACCCAGAAAATGTCACCGTAGGTTTAGAAGTTCCGACTGTTAGCGAATGGGTGACGGGAAAATTTGTGCTGCAAGTCAAGGAAGATGCGGATCGAAATCGATTTTTATCGGTGGTTGTGGAGTTAGCAGCGGGGGTGGAAGGGGACGAGGAGATGAAAGTGGCGATCGCATCTTCAATTCTCGCGCAATTGCGGCGCCTCAACAGCGAATTTGCTAATTACGTGCCGCCCGAATATCAGTTACCCGTCGTGACATTAACTGCCATGGGCGATGCAGAGTATTTCCCGATGGGTGTCAAGCACCGATACACGCGACAGTAAACCGCTGTTTTTGGAAAAGGCGGGCGCTAAATTGTTCGTAGTGCGGAGTTCAGTCCGCTCTCATGCTGCGGACTGAAGTCCGCACTACTAACCAATCTTATTGCGGTACATGATATGATACCACCCATTAAATTGTATCGGGATCGATATTTAATTCTCGCAGTTTTGCGGCCAGGCGATCGGCTCTTTGAGCTTCTTCTCCAGCTCTTTGAGCTTCTTGTCCCGCTCTTTGAGCCTCTGCATCTGCTCGCCGAGTCTCCATCTCTGCAACCTCTTCAGGAGTAGGAACCAGTTCACCTGCTGCTGTAAAGAAACGCAATTGTCCGCTACAAATGCCCAAACTCAAATCAAGCTGTTGACTCCGCAGATGCCCGAATTCATTCGGTGCAATTAGTTGATATTCCCCATCTACCAAATGAAACCCAGCTAATTCTAAAGTTTCTGGATCGAACCAAAAATAATCATGGGTTCGGAAAGTATCTTGATACAGTTGTTTTTTAAAGTTTTTATCTATGTTCGCTGTTTTCGGCGACAATATTTCAAGAATGACATTCGGATACTTTCCGTCTTCATCCCAAACAACCCAGCTTTTCCGAGTTTTGCGTTCGGTTCCGAGTACCACAAAAAAATCTGGGCCTCGGAAGTCTTTCGATTTAAGTTGTTTTGGGCTGTAGTAAATGGTGAGGTTGCCAGCAGCATAGAAGTCATTTCTATCTCGCCACAGCCATTCTAGACATTTGAACAGCAGCATTATTTGTCGGAGATGCAGTTCTGTTTCCACTGGAGGTTCATCACTATATAAATCGACTGGAGGAACCATAACATTTTCTGCTATCTCTTGTTCTAATAGTTCTTGTTCTGATAGCTCTTGTTCTGATAGCTCTTGTTCTGGTATTTCTTGTTCTGGTATTTCTTGGGGAGTAGCTAATGCGGCGGTTGCGGACATGGCTGCTTGGGGAGGAGTAAGAGGTGGTGTGTCTATTTTAGCAAGATTTTTATATCTGTGTTCAGATAGGACGGCGGTTGAAACCGCGTCTACACAAACGATGTCCATGCCAAGCGGACTGAAGAAGATATCATATTTCAACCGCCGTCCGCTCCTCAACCTGCACCAGGCAGGTTTGGTCTGTATAGACGCGGTTTCAACCGCCGTTCGATCTTTATTTCCCATCAGCTTCTCTGAGGGCGGCCAGAATTTCCGGTCGTTTCATGCGCGCGTAGCCCCGCACTTTTCGGTCTTTACCGATCGCCTTCAAACGTCTCAGCGAAAGAGTGTCATAATCTTCCTCTTGGGGCGGAAACGGCAACTCCAACTGCAACTGCGGTAACTGAGGTTTCTGCTGCTTTTTCGGCTGAGTTTTCGGCTGCGCCTTCGACTGCTTTTTCGGCGGTGTCTCGGGCTGTATTTCTGAGTGCGTCGCAGCGGCTCCCAGTTGGCTGCGGAGCGTGGCAATTTGATTTTTTAGGTCATTTTCTACGTCTGCGATCGTGTCAGCCACAAACTGATTAATTATTTGGACAGTGCGATCTAATTTGATTGACAGCAATTTTTCCAGTTCATCCAACTGTCTCAACGCACCTTCAAGATTCATCTCCGAAATAACCTCCGATTGCGGAGAACTATTGCTGCCAGATTGTTCAATTTTTTTAGCCAATTTATCTACCTTTTCATGAAATGTTTTTTCAACTTGTTCTAGCAGATGCTTTATCTGTGTTATTTGATCGCGATCGAAGTTCTGCTCGGCTAGAGCTTTTACTTGTTTTTTTAGCAGGTCTTCATTCTTTTTAACAGATTGTTCTATTTGTTTTGTTAGACTCTCTACCTTTTTTTGAAATGATAGCTCAAATTGTTGCAGTAGAGTCTCAAGTTGTGCAGTTTTTTGAGTCGGCTGCGGAGCTAAATGTTCCATTTCTGCTTGAGCCGCAACTACCTCCTCGTCGGTCATTTCAAAAACCCAAGCCCACATTTGCTCAAGGCCGAGTTCTTTCGCAACAATACACCAATCTGAGCCGCAGACAACTTCGTATTCTTCTTCGTTGCTGTAAGCTTCAGTAGGACGTACAATTAAAGGAATTAAGTTGCTGCCTTGCTCGATGAGACTTCTCCTGAGAGCTTCCCGACGTTCGCGAGGGATTTCTCCCCCCTGAGTCTCTGGTACTGCAATTTGGGAAGTATAAATCTGACTGTGACTAATTGGCTTAATCCGCAAATATTCTACTATTCGGTTTTGATCTTGCGATCGATCCATCTTCTTACAAGTCCCCTTTTGTCATTAAAATCAGGTGTTTGGGTAATTATATATATTTGCACTTTACAGCCTGGGTTTTAAGTGCCACAGGACTAACTCAAGAACTCTAATGATAGGGTGCGAGACAAACACCTTACTCAGACTTTGGTTAGTTAAAGGATTTGTTGGCCTCAATCTCTAAATCTGGGAGAGATATCAGCGGCGTGCTGTACCTGTGCGGCTGGCTGTGGGGTGACAGCCCGGGCGATCCTGCAACGAGGGCTTCGCTAACGGCAAAACTGACTGCAATTCCTACAAAAAATCGACTGTGATGAGTTTAACTGGCTGGGGGACACAAATTATACACTGCTTCACTCATCTTTACTTTTTTTGGCGATCGGGCGATCGCTACCGTGTTCAGGTTTAGCAGGAATTGCCAGTTGTGAGTATTTTTGCTCCTAGTCAATCACCTTTCAGAAATCCGGTTTTAACTCTTGTGGGGTGGGCTTCTAGCCCGCCCCCAAAAAAGCAATTGAGACGGCTCACAACTTACGAGTATTTTTGCCAGTAATCAATAATTTTAATCATTGTTTTGTCGCCTAGCCCTTGAATACGTTCCACCACATTGGCAAATGACACAAACGGCTTCACATCTCGCTTTTCGTCGAGGATTCGTTGTATAATTTTATCGTTCACTAACTTAGTATATTCAAAATTCGCTTTCAGTTGAGCTGGATTTTGAGTATTCAGTGCGGCCAACAGCGACATTGGTTGAGAAGTTACCTGTTCAACTTCTGGTACCGCATCTACCAAACAGGGCTTTTCCGATGCAGACTCTGATTTCAACTCATTAATTCTGTTAGCCAACTGCGCTTCAATTAACAGAGGTAATTGTTGGGCAATTAGGTTTTCAATTTCTTGTATTCTCTCAGCCAATACCTTTTTTTCACGGGCGTGTTCAGCTTTCAATTCATGAATTTGAATTTCTAACCGGGCTTCAATATTTGTCACCCGTTGCTCTAAACTAGATGAGGCTTCTAGAGTTTCAATTTCAACTGAAGCCTCAGTTATAAATGACTCTTTGGGAGTTTCAATTTCACCTAGATTCTCACTGATTGCGGTTTTTCTGAGGATTTCGAGTTGTTCCAGGAGAAGTGCTTCATTTTCTGGTTCCAGGATGAATGCTCCGATTGTCTCGCCCTTGAGAGGTTCAATTTCCCTGGCTCTCGCCGCGGCGTAGTATTCAAGGTTTCCGTCTACTATTTCGTAGGCATCCATGCTGGTGCGGCGGACAACGATCGGATTAATCAAGCCTCCGGCGTCTAAAATAAGTCTAGCTAATTTATCTAAATCGCGATCGGCAAAATTGGAACGGGGAACTGCGGAGGTAATTCTTTTGACTGAAACCAGTGACGGAGATAATTTTTTCATAAGTTTTTACTTACCTATTTTTACCAAAACTTCTTCGGCTAGCATTTCAAATTCTTGGGATGAAGTGCAATCCGGTTTAAAATCTAGCACCGAAATCGGATCGGCGATTTCCATATTGCCCACGATTTTAAATAGTTCTGCACACTTTGCTAAATCCTCTCTCTCATAAATTACGCTGTCCATGATTTCCAGGCCGTAGCGTTTGGGAATAGCCTCCCTCCGCTTGGGCAAACTGTACTGTACAAACTTAGGATTGGGTGAGATTTTGCAAGGGAGGATGCCTAAAATTTCTAAAGGTTTTTTGCCGATTTGTTTTTTGAATCCATTAACTTTTTTAATGAAATCCTTGACATTAATCAATCCTTGATTGGCAAAAGGTTTTAAATCAGAAGGAATAATTAAATAATCCGCAGCAATCAGGGCAACTCTGGCGAAAAAATTCAAAGATGGCGGGGTATCAATCAGTACAATATCGTACTTATCTTCTACTTCCGCTAGTTTTTGAATTAAAATCATGCGACTGTAATCTAGTTGATTTAGTTCCGTTTCATAGTACATTAAATCGATATGGGAAGGAACTACATCGATTTTAGGATTGCAAAAATTAGACTCGCGGGCTACTTCGGCGATGGAGTAAAAATCCTCTGATTGCAAAACTTGAAGAATATTGCAATCTTTCAAATCATCTTGTTCTTCATCTTCAAATTTGACCAAACCAGTTGCAAAGGTTGTGTTTGCCTGACTGTCTAAGTCGATGACTAGGACTCTTTTACCTTCCTTGCTCAGGGCTGCGGCTAAATTGACTACAGTTGTAGTTTTACCGACGCCGCCTTTGTTGTGGTAAACTGCTATTATTTTCATACTATTTTGCGGGGTTTGGGGAATGATTAAATCGGATGATTTAACTAAAATATCTTCAGGTATTTGTTCGGGGGATGAGACTTGAATGATTTCAGGTTCTGCGGTGGCGGGATTGTTTTGTTGTACCGATACTTCGGTAATTAACTCAGGAGTAACTAAATTAGTTTTACTATCTTCCAGTTCTAGATTATCTGGATTTATTACAAACTTTAAACTATCTCTGCCAATTAAAGCTATAATTTCATCAATTCTACTTTCAAGGTCTTGTCCGGCGCACTGAAATGCTAGCTGAATATCATCGCTCACTCTTGCGTAAATTCTAATTTCTTTCCCGTTAGTTATGAGTCCGTAGCGAATACTTAAACTTGTTAAGTAACGCTTGAGTTTTCGCAGATGGCGGTCTAAATTTTCCTTGGGATGTTTTGCCTCCATGACTAAACTCATGGGCGAGTCTGCATCGAGAACTATGGGGATAACTTGGGTAGCAAAGGAAAGGAAGTCTAGGCGAATATTCCCAAAGGCGATTTCTTGGTGCCAAGTGTCGGGAGTATAGCCGAGTTTTGGCAACAAATAACTGACAATGAGTTTGCTTTCTACTTCGCTTTCGTTGCGACAGTTATTGGGATTGAAAGCCATTAGATTTTAGATTTTAGATTTTAGTTGTAGGGTGTTTCGCAGCAGAAAATCCCACATAAATATCGACAATCTTATTAGGTACGTTGTTGCGCTTCAGCGCTCTTTAATATATTAAGAGAGCGCTGAAGCGCAACAACATACTTTATGATTAAGAAAACCCGGTTTGTTTAACAAAACCGGGTTTTTCGGAGATTTATCGCGTTTCAAACTTATTTGGCTTGAGCGTGAAATTCCTGTAATGTCTGATAGCCACCAGCGGGGTTGTACAGGTGACAGTTGTCGGCAATCCGCTTCATTAAAGACCAAGAAAACTTTGTTTCGTAGAGATGATCTTGCCAGTTTTCCTTTAAGCTGCTGTGGGCTAGACGCAAGTTGTACCAGGGTATAGCAGTTGAAAGGTGGTGGGGAACGTGCACGTTAATGTCGTGGCACAGAAACTCAACCCAGCGGGGATAGTCGCAGTGAACTGTTCCCGATAGTTGTGCTTGGGCTTCGTTCCATTCTTCTGGTGATTTAAATGAAATGTCTGGCGCTGTGTGGTGAACAATGGTGAAGGTGCTCATCCAGAAGTGGTAAACCATCCAGGGCATCAACCAAAATTTGATGAATCCCCAAATGCCTGTGGTGGCTATTAAAGTCGGAAATACGATCGCAGCACCGATCAAAACCACAAAAACTGAAAACCGCACTTGTTCGCGTTGTTGGCCTTTGAAGCGCCACCACATAAAGTGTACTTTTGCCCAGTGGGCGATCGAGCCAATCCACCACATTGGGCCGAAGATTAAACTATAAGCTATTTGTAATGCTTTGGGCGCGGCAGCGTAGCTTTCTGCTGTCATTGGTTGCCAAGCATTATCTTCACCAATTTTGTTGGTGTGCTTGTGGTGGTAATTGTGTCCGTGACGCCATGCGTGAAACGGAAAAATTAACGGCAGAAATGCGAGATGTCCGACTAAATCGTTTACCCAGCGACGGTTGGCAAATGACCGGTGTCCGCAGTCGTGGCCTATCACAAAAAACCCGGTTAATCCGGTACCTGTGAAAATCCACATCAGGGGCAGTAAATACCAAGGTGATACTGCTAGGCCAAAATAACCAACAGCAACTAGAAGAACGTTGACGATGACTTTTGTCCAAGCTTTGCGAGGGTTTTTGACAAATACTTCGCGCGGCAGGGTTTGGAGAATATCTTTGAGGCGCAGGTTGGAAGTGTCCCTTGCGGATGTCAAATTTAGTGGTTTTTCGATCGATGCTGTCATAAATTGATGTCTACTCTCCGTATGCCAAGTGGATGGCTTAACAAAATTAACGCAGTAAAATATCAGCTCGCTACTAACAATTAGCAGACGAGTTGAGCACTAGGCAAGCGCGTTTTCGCAAATACTAGCGATCGCTAGCCGCGGATTAAATGGCTAGCGCTTTTGGTGAAAAAAAAACACTGCGGTTAACAAAACTTTACTTTTTATACCACAGGGGCGGCACAATTAGCACGAGTTGTTACTGGTAATTGCCGTTGCCCACAGCAGAATTTTTGCCGATCGCAACTTGAGATCCAGCAACGGAGCGCTGCTGTTTGAGGGTTTGGACTTGCAGCAGCAAGGAGTCGATTTCTGCTTGCAGGTGCAGGAACTTAACTTGCTGATCGGCTTGGTAGGGACACTTCACCGAATCTACTTTGCGCGCAAAACCCGTCGATAGCGTAGCAGAACTAGCGATTTCGGGATTGCTAGCCGTGACTTGAGGCCGAGAAAGAGTGGATGAATTATTTGACATTAGTAATTGAGTAGACATATCTACACATTCACACCATTAAGTTACTTTAACCTGAACGGATCGTATCAAACATTAAATTAACCGATCGAGCTAAAATTAGTGTAAATTCTTTGCCAAAGCCTAGAAACCATTGACATCGTGACCCTGATTCTACCTGTAACTGACTCTGCTGCTAACTCCGCTGCCCGCGCAGCCTCGCCGAAACTTCACGGTTGGCCGGGCTTGATCGAAGCTTATCGCCCCTACCTGCCGGTGACTGAAACCACGCCGGTAGTGACACTCCAAGAAGGCAATACTCCCTTAATTCCAGCACCTGCGATCGCCTCTCTCATCGGTAGAGACGTGCGCGTGCTGGTGAAATACGACGGCCTCAACCCCACTGGTAGTTTCAAAGACCGGGGGATGACCATGGCGATTTCCAAGGCGAAGGAAGCCGGCGCTGAGGCTGTAATCTGCGCCAGTACCGGCAATACTTCGGCAGCGGCGGCAGCCTACGCCAGACGCGGGGGAATGCGGGCTTTCGTGTTGATTCCCGAAGGTTACGTGGCTTTGGGCAAGCTGGCCCAAGCTTTGCTTTACGGTGCGGAAGTGATTTCGATTGTCGGTAATTTCGATCGGGCTTTAGAAATTGTCCGCTCCATGGCTGAAAATTATCCCGTAACTTTGGTCAACTCCGTCAACCCTTACCGCTTGGAAGGCCAAAAAACCGGCGCGTTTGAAGTGGTGGACGCCTTGGGCGACGCCCCCGACTGGCTGTGCATTCCCGTGGGAAATGCGGGAAACATCACAGCATACTGGATGGGTTTTTGTCAATACCATCAAGCCAAAAAATGTTCGCGACTACCACGGATGATGGGATTTCAAGCAGCGGGGGCTGCACCGTTGGTGACGGGACATCCGGTGCCTAACCCAGAAACCCTGGCGACGGCGATTCGGATTGGGAACCCGGCTAGCTGGACACAAGCTGTTGCTGCTTCAGAAGCCAGTCGCGGCAGTTTTAGTGCTGTCACTGACGAGGAAATTTTGGATGCTTACCGCTTGTTAGCATCCGAAGAAGGGATTTTCTGCGAACCGGCAAGCGCTGCTTCTGTGGCAGGCTTGCTGAAGGTAAAAGACCAAGTTCCTACGGGAGCAACAGTGGTTTGTGTGCTGACTGGTAACGGTTTGAAAGACCCGGATACGGCGATTAATCACAGCAACAATCAGTTTAAACAAGGGATTGCTCCGAATTTGGATGCAGTAGCTGGCGCGATGGGATTTTAAGCAGAAGGAAGAGAGAAACGACACGGATTTGAACACGGAGACACGGATGAATTAGGAGCATCCCAATTTTGCAAATATATCCGTAGGGGCGAAGCATTCCGGCAGTAAGTCTCTGTTTATAACTAATAAATTATCGGCCGGAATGCTTCGCCCTGCAAAATTGGGATGCACCCGATGAATTTAACTGAGTAGTACCTTCCTTCTTCCTTCGGCTATAATAGGATTATCTGTTTGTTAAACACTTCTGAGAAAAAGTTATGTTGCTAACTCAGCTTCGTGCCGATAGAGTTGTTATGTATAATATCAGTTGGCAACAATTTGAAAACTTGCTCGTGGATCTAGGTGAAAGCCGTGCTGCTAGATTCGCCTATGATGATGGAACTTTAGAAATCATGACACCCTTACCGGAACATGAATACTACAAAGAAACGATCGGCACTTCCATTAAAGATATAGCAGAAGTGTTGGAACAAGATTACGCAAGTTTAGGCTCAACCACTTGGAAGCGAGAAATCAAAAAAGCTGGAGTAGAACCAGACAATTGTTTCTACTTCCAAAACGAGCCAAAAATTCGCGGAAAACTTAAGTTTAACTTAGAGCAAGATCCGCCACCGGATTTGGCTTTAGAAATAGATGTAACCAGTAAATCGCTCAGTCGTTTTCCCATTTATGCTCGGTTGGGTGTTCCCGAAATTTGGTGTTATGATTCCGGTGAACTCAAAATTTACCAACTTGATGGACAAGAATATATTGAGGTGAAAACTAGCTCAATTTTTCCAACTCTTCCCATACAAGAAATACCTGAATTGATCCAGAAATATCGTTATTCTGGGCGGCTTTCTCTGCGTAAAGCCGTGCGAGCATGGGCGAGAGAAAAATTGGGAGAAGTTTAAGATATTTCTCAATACAATTTAGACTATAACGGTTTTGAAAAAAGCGAAGTACGCTCTTAGCAATTCGCAATCCGTAGCAGGAAAACAAAGCACCTATGCCCAATGCCCAATGCCCAATGCCCTATGCCCTATGCCCTATGCCCTATGCCCTAGCCAACAAAACTTCTTAATATACCCATTAGCTTAGCCACATTATTCAGGAAATATTCATTAGGATCGATTTCAACTACAGAATCAAATAATTTCATAAATTTCCAGTTCGTTCCAGTCGTTACAGCACCATAAATCATTTCATTATTACTTTGACGTTGATTAACTATTTGTGCTGCTACCATCTCGGCAATACACTGACCTAAACCAGATTGAATATTATCATTTTTAGCTTCCACGATTAAAATCACGGGTGATTTAATCATCAATTGAGACGAAGACTTACTAATTATAAAATCACAATAGCCCATCAGCCCTTGTTGACTATCCACATTAAATTCCCTACCGGAAAACAGACTTATTTTAGACCCAATTTGCTGTTTTAGTTCAATCAATATTGGTGCAATAATCATTTCCGATCGCGCTTTTTCTGTAGAAATTTCCAAGGCTAAAGGAGTATTGTATTCGAGACACTGTTTTAAGAAACTACTAATCGGAGCTTCTGGTACTTCGGCGAAACTATCAAGTTTTTCAAGAATACTTAGCCCAAAGACTTGTTCGACCATTTCTAGGGTGAACTGACTATAAGACATTTTATTTATTCCGAATTTTTTTGAATTTATTGAGTTTATTCTAGCATGGGGAAATGGCGATCGTGCAGTAGCGTAGCCAAGTCACGCTAGGAAAGAATATATTGAGGTGGAAAGTAGCCTAATTTTTCTCATTACTAATCCCATCACAGAGATGTTTATCACTATCACTCACATTTGGGTTGCTTTTCAAATAGTCATGCAGCCAGTTACAGCCTCGTGACATTAAATCATCCAAATCTAGATTCCATAAAATAACAGTTCCATCATCACCAGCAGAGGCAATTATTTTACCATTCGGGCTAAGACTAATCTCATTCACTCCACCAGAGATATGTCCCTTGAGACTGCTTAACTCTTGTCCTTGCAAACTCCAAAGTTTTACCGTACCATCCTCACTAGAAGAAATAATAGTCTGACTATCTTGACTAAAAGTAACGCTAGTAACGGGCTGACTATGCCCTTTGAGATTTTTGAATTTTTGGCTATCCACATTCCATAACTTCACCATATTATCATTACCAGCAGCAGCAATCATTTTACCATCTGGGCTGAGACTAATAGGAATAAAAAAAGCACCGTCGCCTTGAAGTATTTTCATTATTTTTCCATCTATATTAAACAGCTTGATAATGTTGCCATTGGAAGTGGCTACAATTTTTCCATCGCTACTGAAACTGATGCTATTGATCGGATTTTTATCTGCTTTTATACTATTAATTGGCTGCCCAGTTATGTTCGATAACTTCACTATGCCACCCTCTGAAGTAGACATCATTTTGCCATTGGCACTCAAGCTAAAACCTCTACCCGTTTTCAGAGTATTAAGTAGTTGTCCATTTAGGTTTCGTATTTCTATTATGCCGTTATCTCCATTTGCAGAGGGAACAGTCTTCAAAGAGAATACTGTCTTACTATCAGGGCTAAAACTGACACTATACGAAGGAGAATATGCGTCGTTTTGTTGGGTATGACTAAATGTTTTAAGTTTCCTTCCTTGCAAATCCCATAACTTTACTATGCCATTTCCTGTTATTGAAGTAACCAACTTACCATCAGGACTAAAGCTGGCACTTTCAACAGAATTATTGTTATCGTAGCTAATTCTATAGTTTTTATATAAGTCGTAGTCAGGCTCTTTCAGGGCAGTGAGTCCCTGTCCTTGTAAATTCCAGAGCTTTACAGTACCATCCATACTGCCAGAGGCGAGGATTTTACCATCTGGACTAAAACCGACGGTACGGATAAGAGCGGTATTTCCCCTAAGAGTTTTGACTGGCGTTGTATCTAAGTTCCATATCTTAATCATTCTATCTCCACTTGCAGCAATCATTTTGCCATCTGGGCTAAATTTGACATCCCAAACTTGACCTATATCTGCTTTAATGGTTTTGACTTCATCTGTATCTAAATTCCATAATTTAACAGTGCCATCCCTACCGCCAGAAGCAACTATTTTGTTATCTGGGCTGATCCTGATACCCCAGACATTACTTTTATGTGGTTCTTTGAGAGTTTTTATTTCTGATTTTTCTAAATTTACTACGGAACCATTTTTAAAGGCTAATAATTTACCATCTACACTACAACTAAAATCACCATTACCATAGTATGGAGGTATTTTTATAGTTTTTAGTAATTTTCCATCTAGATTCCACAGTTTTATAATATCTTTATCATTATTCATGGAAATCATAGTTTTGTATTCTAGTCTTACACAGAAAAACTTTGTCGATTGTAATCTAATAGTTTTTAATTCTTTTCTATCTAAGTTCAACAGTTTAAGATCATTTTGATTGTTGAAATCAGAATAGCTAATAGTTTTGCTATCTGGACTGAAACCCATATATGAGCCTTTAATACTATTAATTTCTCTGCCGTCTAAGCTCCAGAGCTTAAAAATTATTTGGTTAGCAGGATCAAATTTTTGATCGCTCCCATAATTGAACTGGTTCACTTGAGACACAAGTGTTTTGCCATCAGGGCTAAATTCAACATGATAAACTTTATCAGTATATTTTTGGAATCGATTATATTCATTAACTCCATAGACAACTTGTTGTAGCGCTGCGGTAGCTCGTATTTTGGTATCTGCATCCAATACTCCACTTAATTTCTTGAGATTTTTACCTGTTTTCAAACCTTCTATTAGCGCTTCAATATCTACACCAGAGGCAAGGAGACTTTCTAGCTTAAGGCTTTCTGCATTGATTTCAGCATTGGTTTTCCGTTTATCTGCTATTTTTTGCTGAGTCAAAGCCCAACCAGCTAATCCAGTCAGTCCCACAAGTACCGCAGAAACTGTAACAGCTAAATTACGACGGTTCTTTTTTCTATTTTTAATACTTTTCTGAACAAATTCCTGAGTAAATCCAGACAGCGGTACTAAATCAGAATAACGCTTAATATATTCCTCTGCCTTTGCCAATTTTGTTCCTTGCAGCAGATAAGCCGATTCTCGCTGCTTACCTTTATCTCGCCATTCCTTAGCTGCATCTTCAATTGGCTGTTTAATTATCAGTGCTTCTCGATGTTCCTCCAGCCAACCACCTAACAGCCCCCAATTACGAATCAGTGTTTCATGGACGATATTCACTACCGCAACTCGCTGTCCCTCTAACTCTTGCTCACTGGTAACAACTAATTTCGCATCAGCCAAACACTGCACTACCTTATTTACCAATTCTTCAGACTGCTGAGAATTAACTAAATCTTTTAGCCAAACTTGCTGACGAGTATTTGGAGTATTTTCATCTTCACTTAACCGAGTCAATTCTAGAAAAATCCGCCTAGCAGCTTTTTGCTCCTCTGATTCCTTTAACCCATCCGATTTTTGTTCCTCTGACAATAAGGATTGGTACACAGTATCAGCATGGTTTCCCAGTGCCTTTTGCACTCCACCCAAACGGCTATAATCCGAAATTGTCAAAAGATTAGAGCTACTGTTATCCCATAATTGGGTCAGGGTATATTGCAACAAGGCTAAATCGCCAGGGGAATCCGACACATCAGCAATCATCTCATTGACTAAAGCGCCATCAATTTCTAACTCCACCAACTCAGCAGATTTGAGGATAACTTCTTGCAACTCTGGGCGGTTCATTTGTTCAACTGTTACCAAATTATTCTCAATTTTGTTAGCTGATATAGCATACTCTTGCTCGGTAAATTTTTGTTGAAAATCATTCCGCATTACCAACACCAAGCAGAGTTTATTTCCTAAATATTCTACTGCACCCATTAGGTACGCAAAGAACTTTTGTCTCTCTTTTTCATCCCGACATTGGGTAAAAATTTCTTCAAATTGGTCTATCACCAGCACCACTCGCTCAGTAGGAAGACGATCGATGAAATGCACTAAATCATCGGGTGCTGTAAGCTTTCCAACCACTTGCTCTAAACTTTTAATCGGATCAATACCAGGTGTAAATGGCTGATAAATTGTCCATCTATCGCTTCCATGTATCTTCTTACCCAGATAGAGCTGATACAGTAACCCAGCTCTAACAACTGAAGATTTACCACTTCCAGATGCACCCAGTACCGCGATAAAATTACTAGAGCGTACCTTATCAAGAAGCTGATTAGTTAGTTGTGTACGTCCGTAGAAATATCTGTGATCTTCAGCTTCCTCTGGTTTTGTCGGATTGAAATCAAAATATTCTAACCCCTTGTAGGGACAAATATTACCCCGAACTCCGCCTTTGTATGTGAGGATGATTTGACTACCTGTGTTGCCGAAAACGAAATGCTGTGATGCGTTATTTGGTATTGCTTCCAGCCTTGGCTTTAATGTGTAATTAGTAACTCTACCATCATCTTTGTTAGTGGGGTCAAGTGCTTGCAACAAAGCAGGAGTCAGCACTCCTCCGTAAGCTACCTGAAATTCGCGACAAGCCGCAATAAAACAACGATCGAAATCTCGCTGTTGCTCAAATTCTGCTAAATTCTGCTCTATAAAATTGAATAACTCTCCGCTATAACAGCAATCCAACCACACAATCTGCTGCCGCACCGGACTATCTTTTAATATTTGATGTAAGCGTTTCAGTGAAAACAGACCTTTGTCACAGTCCTCTTTAAAAGAAGCTTCACTGGTGACTAGAAAACCTTCAGGTTGTCCATTTTTCTCGCTTCGCCAACCATGACCCGCGAAAAACAAAAGTGCCGTCTCTGGAATTATGCCGCTTTTTGGCTGAAAAAGCTGGGTAATAGCCACCTCTAGTTCTGACGAGGTAACAAGTAAATCTTGTGAGACTTCCCTCTTATCATAAATTGGCAACCGATGTACCTCAAAGCTGCCGTATTCCTCTAAAAGTTGGGCAATCTTCTCGGCATCCTGTGCTGCTGTTGACAGACTGTCTCCGTGAGGATATTCATTGATGCCAATTACCAAGGCTTGTCGCTTCGTCATGTTCGCCCACTCATGCAGTAGTGTCTTTTCTGACTATACACAAGCAAATTAGTTTCTGCCGGATTTAATGTTTTTTTTGTGTAGACTACTATTGCAGCGATTTTGACTTGCTGTATATACTGGTAATATCCACAAAATATTTTTATGACTGTATCCATTGACACCACTTTACTAGCGTTGCTGCTAGCTCTGAGCAACTTAGATGAACCCCTGAGTCCAACTGAACAAGCTGCCCTAAATAAGGTGGGTAAACAGTTAGATGCTAATCAAGCTTGGGATCTCATCGAAAAAGGATTGATGAAGGTGGTTGTGGCGAATGATTCCTTAAATCAGCAATATCAAGTTGCTATAGCTTTGCTAGAAGCCGTAGATGGTAAGATACCCGCTGGACTACTACCGACGGAAGCTGAACTAGAACAGGTACTAACAGTTGAAAATAAACTGGAAAAACGTGCTGGCAAAAACAAGCGAGTTGAAAATCCTCAAAGCAACGAAATTCTCAACATGGGTATCAAAGTTGTGAAAAATACTGACCCAGTAGCAGAGAGCAAAAAAGTGCCTTTGGAAAAACTCAAAGATTTCTTTAAAACAACTTTGAATAAATGATAAACCTCGTCTATCCTAACCTATTTCTGTTTCTTTACGACCTGCGGGAAGGATTGGGCGAAGATTCCCAATCCTTAACAGAAAATCAGAAAGATTTTGCGGCTAAATTACCGACAAATATTCGCTCATCCCTGTTTGACCGCGATTCTGTTTTTGAATCGGACTATCTGGAACTTCTGACAAATGGATTTGAAGATTTTACTGACAGCGACAAACCATTTGAAGGCCATTATTACCCTGTTCGTTTGAACGATACTTATGGGTTACTTTTGGGTTGTTCTTTTCAGGAAGATAGGACTCCTCACCCAGTCACTTGTCTTGCCAAATTTCAAGCTAAAATCAAGGAAAAGCTAAATAATCAGTACCCAAATATCGGGCAAACCTGGCTGATTGTGACTGAGATGGACAACCCAAACATTAGTCCAGAAGAAGTTGCTAAAAAATGCTGTCAATCCTTAAATATCGGCTTGAAATGGGAACGAGATTTCCAAGGTAAAGGGTCTTTTCTGGGAGGGAGTATATTTGAGCTTTCACGATACGAACTGCTGATGGATGAGTCAACACAGAATGCTAAACCGCGCACTATTCAAGAAATACAAAAGAATATCCATCTCATTATCGCTGTAATGCCTAGCAGTGATGCTGCCAAAATAGTTTGGGAAGATTTTAACACTGAACTGCTGCGCTTATTTTGCTATCGCCATAAAGTTTTCTGGGCTTACGCTCAAAGTCGCTATCTGAAACAACAGCTAAAAAAAGATTTCAGAGTCATTAACCAACTCGTAGGAAACATCGGCAGTCAAAATCTCAAACAACTTCGTAAAACCGTCGATGATGCCCAAAAAATATCACCTAAGTATACCATAAAGTTAAATTATCTAGATGCTCAAATTCGCACTATTGAAATTAACGCCATCAACTATAGTAGACGGATCGGTACTATTGGCGATCGCCTAAATCAAATCCAAGCCCAAAACGGACAAAACCCGATCGCTCAAATCCTCCCTATTCTATCCTGGTTCCAATCTGCCACAGCCACCTCAAACCCTACCTCGACGAATCCCACACCGCTGTTATCTCAACTCGCAAACTTGCAACACCCCTACGATCTAAAATTCCTGGAAAAATTTAGCAAAGATGTAGAGGAAAAATACCAATTACAAGTGCAAAAAGACTATGCAAATCTTAGTCCAGGCTCACAATTACTGCAAGACTTAATCAACTCAAGTCGGGCAATTACAGAGATAGAACAAGCTGAGCGCGATCGCAATTTCCAAAACACTGTTGGCATTATTGGTGCTGGACTAGCAGTGGGTTCCATCGTCGCCTCAATCGAAATACCGACTGAGCAAAATGACAACTTCTTAAATCCCCCGCTCGATTTGGCGCTTTCTACTCTACATATTCCAGGCGCTTGGTTGCCTTTTGCCATTAAGATTACCTTTAGCTTGAGTGCCGCACTCGCCGCTGGGTTATTTACTGCTACACTAATTTGGATAGGACAGCGTAGGCTGAAAAAGTAACAACTGAGATCCGGCATCATTTTCAACTAGCCACAGCGAGACACTTTGTCATTGCTACCGGATTTGATATTGCTAATTCCCAAACGGCGGTAAATCGAGTAACTGGTTTTTAGAAGGTGGAAGCTGGGCGGGATTTCGGCCAGTTTGCGCGGGATTTTGGCGGATTTCGATCGCAGTTTCGCTAGGATTTGCGGTGCGAGTAGGGACTATTTCGAGAGAATAGGCTGGTGATGGTTCCATTTTTGTAGTAGGAACAGTTTGTGCTTTGGTGAGCAAGTCAACGGCGTCTCCGAGGGCGGTTGTTAAATTTCTGCTAGTCTCGGCGTGACGGGCTTCTTCTTGTTTGAGGGCTTGGGTGAGTTGTTTGATTTGTTCGATCGCCCGATCGCGCTCTTCGAGAACTTCTGCTAACTTAGTTTTAAGTTCCCCAACTGTATGCAATTGTTCAACCTCCTGCAAGCGTGCAACTCCAGCCTCGTCACCTTCGGGCGCAATCGGGGAGAAACTTTGAAATTCCTGTATTTGTGCTTCCAAAGCATCAATGGTTTGCTGGTTTAATTTAGCATCATTCCGGCGCTGCTCGGCTTCGGTATTGTAGAGTTGGCGCCATTGAGCCGCACTTTCACCAGCCTCATCGCGATCGCGCGAAACCTCTGTTAACTGCTGTTGCAGCCGCTTAATTTCATCTAACCACTGTCTGATATCTTGAGACATATTGTTTATTTTAGATTTTAGATTTTAGATTAGTCATTAGTCATTGGTCATTAGTCATTGGGAATTTGTAAGCTATGAACATTTATTACTGGTTGCGCTACCTGATTTTAGCCTTGTTTAAGGCACTTTTGAGGCTGCTGAGAGCTGTCAAAACGAAATTTGGTGATTTTTGGCAGTTTTGTCGGTGTTTGACTTGGAGCACGCTCAAGGAAGTCGGCATGAAAGCGGGAGAGCAGCGGTTGCCGGGGCTGTCTGCGGAAATGGCCTACAATGCTATGCTGGCGCTGTTTCCGGGGCTGTTGGCTGTCTTGTCGGCGATCGCCCTGTTTGAACCTTTGCAATCAACACTGTATCAAATGGCCGGTCTTTTGGGAGGAATTATACCCAATGACGTGCGAAATTTAATTCGGAGTTCCCTCACAGAAATTCTAGCAATACGCAACCAACAGTTATTTTCACTAAGTTTTGTAGTATCGCTGTGGGCATTTTCTGGAGTAATGAGCGCCGCGATGGCAGCCCTCGATCAAATTCATCAAATCCCGCCTACTCAAACTCGATCTTTTATTAAAGCAAAACTTATTTCTATTTTTCTAAGTATTGGGACAATTTTGCTACTAATCTTAGCATCAGGAGTTGTCTTTGTCAGCGACTTAATTGTGCAAGCTATTGCCCGCCAGAGTTGTTTGTTAGAGTCCGTAGCAATTTGCAATTTAAAAGATGTCAAGAGTTGCCTAATTTTTCTTCCAGATTGTCCCTTAGAAGCACAATTATTAGGTGTTTGGCGACTGTGGCGTTGGCCTAGCACCTTGGGCATTGTATCCCTTGCCTTTGCCTTTGTTTACCGCTACGGGCCGAGTCTCCGTCACCCAAGGACACCGATTTTTTCTGGGGCTGTGTTTGCGGCTCTGCTGTGGGCGCTGCTTTCAGGTTTATTCCGATTTTATGTTTTGAATTTAGGCAATTACAATTGGACTTATGGCACGATCGGAACTTTTATCGTTTTGCTACTCTGGCTTTATCTGTGTTGTTTGGCGATGTTGATCGGTGCTCAGTTAAATGTGACTGTGGGAAAGGCAATGAAACTCAAATAATGGGCATTGGGCATTGGGCCTTTGTTATTTGTTATTTGTTATGACAACAGTGAACAGAGAACACTTAACAGTCAAAAAACTATTATTAATTACCGGATCTGAGATTATCGGCGCAGTACAGTGCTGAGAATACCCGCAATAAAAGACAGCAAAATCAGTATCCAAATAACACCACCGGGCATGAATGTCAAGAAGCCGACGCCTCTGAGAATCCAAACTAGCAAAGTTATCCCGAGGAGTGTCAAGAAGATGCGGGTTGATAATCGAAATTGAAATCTAGGAGAATTAGTCATGTTGAATCTAAAAATCTTATCTGGATCGATGATAGCTGTTTTGCTGGCGATCGCCAGTCATCTCACCTTAATCTCGACTCCCGGCGCTGCTGTGGCGCGTGCGGGTGCAAATACGCGGGGGGAAGTCGCCAATGCTGCTGCAAAACCTTCCTCTGTAAGTGTAGCAATTGGCGATCGCACAATTGGCGAAGCAAAAATCGGCATGACTTTCGGACAAGTCAAGCAGGCTCTAGGTTCCACAGCCCAGTTTAAGGTAGAGTCTCCTTTTATGGTAGACTTCGATGCAGTGGCGGTTAGTCGATCGGGAAAAGTACAGTATCGGATTATCTACGCAGCCGGTACAAAGCTCAAAGATACCGATGTTATTGAACTTTTGATGACAGACAATCCTAATTATAAAACACTTCAGGGCGTCGGGCCAGGAATGACATTAAAACAAGCCGAGGCAATTTACGGCAAAACTACTTTATCTTATAACGTGGATAATGAAATGAGAGAAAATGTAGTTTTTGCCAACCAACCGACTCGAAAAATTATGTTTGTTCCCAAGGCTGATGGAAAGCAATTTGCAGGGGTTTACGGGGCTGGAAAAGGTGGATTTTATGAGACGAATAAGTATCAGCCAAATGCTGTAATTAAGTCCGTGATGGTGCGGAAGTAAGTTATCATTCATGGACGCCAAAACCCGTTTTTTTAACGTAATTGCGTCATTTTAGGTTAATGTCGAGGGCGAGAAACCGGGTTTTTTGATGTTGCTGCCGGCTGTAACGAATTTTCTCGCAAAAACCCGGTTTCCGATCGCCCGCATCCAAGACTATAACAATTAAGGATTACCTGTGGGTAACTCCAAATACTCTTCATTGTCAAGATAATGTCTGATATTTTCCAGTATTTGCGTCAAATACTCTATGACTTCTTCCTTAATTTCTAATAGTTGCTTAATTGTTTTATCTCGCCCAACTTCCTCAAAAGACTTAATTCCGTGCGCTAAATCATTTCTATTACTTTTAATCGCTACAAGATTTTGCCCGTTTTTTGTCTTAGTAAAGTTTGTTTGATATGAAAAACCGTATTTGTCTGCTATTTCTTTAATTAACCTAGCATCCACATTTCCAGAAAACAGTTCTTCACGTTCAAATGTAGCTGTGATGATATCAGTAGAGAGTTGGTTAATTGTTAAATAAATTTTCTTAGGAGAACGATTTTTAAGATTTTGGAGGACAATCAGTTTAATTTCGGGTTTGAGTTGGTCAAAAGTGACTGCTTTATTTTTGAATTCCTCAAATATGGATTCTATCGCATTTCTCATAGTAGATTCAATTAAGTTATACAGTAACAAAAAACCATTTGCTTTGAGCGTTTTTGCTAACTCTGGATCGAGGCTTTGAATTTGGTATTTGCCAGTAGTATCGAATAAGGCTAACTTCGTTGTCTGTTTTTCCAATCTCTCCAGAAAAATGAAGTAATCATTCACCTCTTTGGCGCGTGTATTGAAGTCTAAAAATACAGTATTCATGAGTGTGACATAGCAGTTAATTGCGGAGATATTCAAGACGCGCAACTACTTTATTTCTAAAACGGGTTGCCTCAGATTTTGTGCAGTATGTAAAATGGATTTACATTGCTATTAAAATGATTGTATGCGTTCAAATAAATCTCTTCGGACTTCCTTATTTGCAGCTTCAGTTAATTGGATCGTCCGAACTGTCTTTCGGTTGAAGTTCCTCTGGCGAGGCAGGAGTAAATCACTAAACTTAAATCCATTTAACTGCTCTATTTTTTTGAGTCCACTTAAGGTTAATTCGTTGTTAACAAATCTAGTTAGGGTAAGAATTCGTTGTGCACCGTATACGATCTCTAAACGTGGTTCATCATTTTCATCATGACCGATATCAACAACGAATATAGAAGGTATTGGCAGCCCCCAAATTACCGATTCGATAAACTTTGATTGCCTTGCGTCATCCCAAACAAGTTCGCGTTGGTAGTTGGGAATAAACAATTTATTAGTATCATCATTAACTCCTTCCATATATTTTTGAACAAGTATTTCGAGTGGATAGTCTCTCGTATCGTAATTAATTTGCTTCTGCTTGTCGCGGATTTCCATTTCAGCGGCATTTCTGTCTTGAAGCGTAATTTGTTCTAGTTGCGATCGCATATTTTTAAGTAACGAAGAAGCATTGTACATAGTAGCATTTTACCACAACCCAGGGTTGATAAAGTCCTGTTCGGAGAATTTTAGTGTTGAGGCTACCGCAGTGTAAATTCTGATTTGACTAAGATGGTACGGCCGATCGCACTTATCAACAAAAGTGCGATCGCCCATATTGCATCAACTCAAAACAGCCAGAAAATTACAGTTTATAACGCGCTGCTGAGGGAATTAGAAGCACGATCGCGCAATGCCTCCAAACGATTGCTTTCCCCCTTTAAATCGAACACAACCTCAAACTTAACGTGGGGTATAGTTTGTCGCAAAAACTGAAAATGGCCGTCTGCATCGGAAGGGCTGCGGAAGCGCGCAACAATAATCCATTGCCCAGAGGGTAACAGACGGGCGATCGCCCAACAGCACAAGCGTTGTTTATATGTCATCATAGAATTCGTCTCCATTGAATGTTGGAGCCAGAGCCAGCCCGGAACCTTGGACAGTTTAGGGGCTGGCTTCTGACTGTTTATAGGTTGCAGTATAACATACTATAACGTAGTCTAAGATAGTTTCACGTAATATGACGTACTCGCTCTTAACTCAAAACAGCGTAAGATGGACTGTGTTGATATGTTTTGCAGTGCAACGAATGGCTTCACGGGGAAGAGTTACCGCATATCTGCCAGAGGAAATTCAAAAAGCTCTGGAAGAATGGGCAGAAGAGGACAGCAGATCCGTTAGCAGTTTGGCAACGTACCTGCTGACGAAAGCTGTTCGAGAGCGTCAAGAGTTGAAAAAGGATGAATCTAGAAGCGATCGCCCGAGTTGAATTGGCGCTCAATTGAGAGTGTGCGAGTTTGTTTTTGCGGGGAATGAAAAGCGATCGCACTTATCGACAAAAGTGCGATCGTCAATTTATGAGTTAATGCGAGTTATTGCGATCGGTCTCAACACAAATAATATTGGTTCGATCGTTCGGACTTTAGTCCGCATCCACCCTAGGACTGAAGTCCGAACGATCAAACAGTTTTTTTAGAGGTAGAATTTAGCAGCAAGATATTCATGGAGAAACTGAGTTTTCAAGCAGCTACCACGATTGAAAAAAAATCGCTTTAAAAATAAGGTGCACATTCCGCACCTACAACTGTTCAGGAAACCAGGTTTCTGTGGCTTCGCCGTAACTCCGATAGTTCTAGACACAACTGTCAAATTAAATCAAAAGTACGTTGTTGCGCTTCAGCGCTCTATATGAAAGAGCGCTGAAGCGCAACAACGTACCTAAAAATTCATTCCTCTAAGAGTATCAGTTGCGTTTAGGACTGTCCTATTATTTCGCAGTCACCAACTGGGCCGGCAGGCGCTTAAACGCCAACCTTTCATTTTCGATATCCACAAAAATGGTATCGCCATCGACAAAATCTCCCCGCAAAATACCCTTAGCCATTTGCGTTTCCAACTCGCGCTGGATTCCCCGTTTCAACGGGCGCGCACCGTACACGGGATCGTAACCAATTTCGGCTAAAAAGTCGATCGCCAATTCCGACAATTTTAGCGACATTTTGCGATCGGCCAAGCGTTTTTCCAAGCGCTTGACTTGCAACAGCACGATTTGGCGCAATTCGGCCTTACTCAAACCGTGGAAGATAATCATCTCATCAATCCGGTTCAAGAATTCCGGGCGGAAAGTTCCGCGCATCGCATCCATCACCCGGCTACGCATTTGTTCGTTATCTCCCGCCACATCCAAGATGTATTGAGAGCCGACATTCGATGTCATAATAATCACAGAATTCTTAAAGTCAACCGTGTGACCTTGAGCATCGGTAACGCGGCCGTCATCCAGAATTTGCAGCATGATATTGAATACATCCGGGTGCGCTTTCTCGATTTCATCGAATAGAATTACCGAATACGGACGGCGGCGCACAGCCTCAGTTAATTGTCCGCCTTCGTCGTAGCCGACGTATCCCGGAGGCGCACCAATTAAGCGCGAAACTGCGTGTTTTTCCATGTATTCCGACATATCAATTCGGACGATCGCCTCTTCGGTGTCAAACAGGTATGATGCTAATGCTTTCGCCAACTCGGTTTTACCTACACCCGTGGGGCCGAGGAAGATAAAACTCGCCACCGGGCGGTTGGGATCGGCCAATCCCGCGCGCGATCGCTGAATAGCATCTGCAACCGCCGTCACCGCTTCATCCTGTCCGATTACGCGCTTGTGCAGTTCATCTTCCAAGTGCAGGAGTTTCTGCATTTCCGATTCAACTAACTTGCTAATCGGAATTCCCGTCCACTTAGAAATAATCTCAGCAATGTCAGATTCCGTAACTTCTTCCCGCAACAAAGTTTTACCTGTGGTTTGATTTGCTGAAAGTTGAGCTTCTGCTTCTTGCAATTGTTTTTGCAATTGAGTTAAATTGCCGTATTTCAACTCAGCAGCGCGGTTGAGGTCATATTTTAATTCAGCTTGTTGAATTTCAATATTTACCTTATCAATCTGTTCTTTAATCTTTTGAATGCTGCCGATAACACCTTTTTCCGATTGCCATTGGGCATTCAAACTGCTTTGCTGTTCCTTGAGGTTGGCTAAGTCTTTTTCCAATCTTTCCAAACGTTCGATCGATGCAATATTGCTTTCTTTTTGCAGCGACAGCCTTTCCATTTCTAGCTGCAAAATCCGGCGGTCAATTTCGTCTAGTTCTTCCGGTTTCGAGGTAATCTCCATTTTGAGTTTGGCCGCCGCTTCGTCCACTAAGTCGATCGCCTTGTCGGGAAGGAAGCGATCGCTAATATATCGAGTAGACAAAGTAGCCGCCGCCACTAGGGCGCTATCGGAGATTTTCACACCGTGGTGAACTTCGTAACGTTCTTTCAAACCCCGCAAAATCGAGACAGTATCTTCAACTGTCGGCTGATCGACATAAACTTGTTGGAAACGGCGTTCTAAGGCCGCATCTTTTTCGAGATATTTGCGGTATTCGTCGAGAGTTGTAGCGCCGATACAGCGCAATTCGCCCCGGGCTAACATCGGTTTGAGCAAATTGCCAGCATCCATCGATCCTTGGCTGGCGCCGGCACCGACAACGGTGTGAATTTCATCTATAAATAGGATGACTTTGCCGTTGCTATCCATAACTTCTTTGAGCACGGCTTTCAACCGTTCTTCAAATTCTCCCCGGAATTTTGCACCAGCAATTAACGCGCCCATATCCAAGCTAATTAATTGTCTGTCTTTGAGAGATTGCGGCACATCTCCGGTAATAATTCGTTGGGCGAGTCCTTCGGCGATCGCAGTTTTGCCAACTCCCGGTTCCCCAATCAGTACGGGGTTGTTTTTGGTGCGGCGGCTCAAAATTTGAATCGTGCGGCGAATTTCGTCATCCCGTCCGATTACCGGATCGAGTTTGCCTTGACGGGCGGCTTCTGTCAAATCTCGGCCGTATTTTTCCAGCGCTTCATATTTGCCTTCTGGATTTTGATCTGTCACTTTGTTGTTCCCCCGGACTTGGGCGATGATGTCTTTAAGCTTGGCTTCATCTAGTCTAAATTCTTGGAGTAGATTTTTGCCAAAGCGATCGTCCTTAACGTAACCCAGGATCAAATGCTCGATCGAGATAAATTCATCACCGTACTCTTTGCGATAAGCTTCAGCCCTGTCTAGCAGGGTATCGAGGGAACGGCCGAGATAAACGTTGCCACCGCTTCCAGAGATTTTCGGCTGGCGGGTGATAAACTCATCAGTGCGATCGCGCAATTTTGCCACAGAAACTCCAGCCTTGTTAAACAAGCTGCTAGCGAGTCCCGATTCTTGTTCCAGCAAAGCTTTCATCAAATGTTCGCTTTCTAGCTGCTGCTGCTGGGCTGCTTTAACGAGTTCGGGGGTGCGGGCGAGGGCTTCCCAGGCTTTTTCTGTAAATTGGTTAGGATTATTCGGTTGCATAAATTTTAATTCCCTGAATTCAAAAACATGACTGCTGTCAAGGCAATGGCTTAATTGCTCGTACAATTGTCATTGTAGGCAGTTGCGGACGGCGGGGCGATCGGTGTTCCCGTATGTGGAGATAGGTATTTCCGCCCTGTGTTTGAGCTTCTGGTTTGTAGAGAGGACTTTAGTCCGCAGGTTTGTAGTGAGGACTTTAGTCCGCATAAAATCAAAGGACTCAAGTCATCAAACAGTATAGGTTTGTAGTGAGGACTTTAGTCCGCATAAAATCAGAGGACTCAAGTCATCAAACATATAAAAACTGTTTAAAGTTCAACGCCGAGAGGAAATATCGATGATTCCATTACATCCTGAGTTTATTACCAAAAACGGCAAAAAAGAATTTGCAGTAATTCCTTATGAAGAATTTGAAGCACTGCAAGAATTAATTGCTGACATAGAAGATTTGATCGATTTGAGAGCAGCAAAAGAAGAAGATGCAAATCAGCCTTCTCTGCCTTTAGCAGAAGTGAAAAGAATGTTAGGATTACTCAATAATTAATCCGTCTAAACCTGTGTTTCCTGCAACTGGGGGGCAACTTGAATCTGCGGCATCGGTTCGAGGGGAGTATTTACGGGTGCGAACCTGCAATAGCACACGACAATAGTCTCAAAGTCACCGCTAGGTAAATCTTCCGAGTAAGTTTGAACTCGGACGACTTCCCAATCTCCTACTCAGCTGTGCGTGCTCGCAGCGGGAAATTTTGAATCGGCAAACTTTTCTATCCGGTGAAATTCTCGAAATCTGTACCGGTTTCTGTACTTGCCCATTTTTCCAGTGTATAACAACTAATGACTGCTGATTAATACCAATTTTAAAAAAGAATGCAACAGTATTCTTGTCCCCCCCGCAATACAGCGGGGGGGCTAGGGGGGGTCGAAGAGTGTTGCACGATTTTAGAAAAATGGTATAATTTTGCAAGGTGCGTCGCGGGCGAGATTGTCGATTTTTTTTGGGATTGTTGATGGCGACGCACCCTACGGCTAATGACTTGCCTATTTTTCCAGTGTATAACAACTAATGACTGCTGATTAATTTTGCACCGGTGCGTCGCGGGCGAGATTGTCGATTTTTTTTGGGATTGTTGATGGCGACGCACCCTACGGCAAACTGTCAACTGTCAACTGTCAACTGTTTTCATGCCTGCATCACCACCCGTTCCGGGAGAGTGACAATAAAAGTTGAACCTTTACCGTTCTCGCTTTCGACGCTAATTTCGCCGCCGAGAATTTGACACAAACGCTGGCTAATTGTCAATCCCAAACCCGTACCGCCGTACTTCTTAGTAGTCGAAGCATCAGCTTGAGTAAAAGGTTTAAATATTTGCTCTAATTGCTCGTTTGTCATTCCAATCCCAGTATCGCTGACTCTAAAAATTAAAAATTGAGAACTGTAGTTTGCACCAGAGTTAATATCATTATTTTTCTTTCTTTTCTTAGGTTTTGGCTTTTCATTTTTAATTTTTTCGATTTCGATCGTAATCACGCCTTTTTCGGTAAATTTGGCAGCATTGCTGAGCAAATTGAGGAGAATTTGCCGGACTTTCGGTTGGTCGGCGTACATCATGCCCAGTTCACCTTTTACTTGCAGCGTTAAAGCATTGCCTTTTTTCTCTACTAGCGGTTGAGCCGTAGTCATCACTTCTTCAATCATCGTCGCCACATCGAAGTGTTCTAAATAAAGCGTGACGTGACCTGCTTCTATTTTAGAAATATCGAGGATATCGCTGATCATGTCGAGCAAATGTTTGCCTGCGGTTTGAATTTTTTCTAAGTCGGGGAGAAAGTCTTCGGAACCGGAATCTTGAGCATCTTCTTGCAGCATTTCGCTGTAGTTGATGATGGCGTTGAGGGGGGTACGCAGTTCGTGGCTCATGTTGGCTAGAAATGCACTTTTCGAACGGTTGGCAGCTTCGGCTGCTATTTTTGCTTCTTGCAAGTCTTCCGTGTATTCAGCTACTCTTTGGATCAGTTCGTTGATCGAAATTGCCAGCATTCCCACTTCGTCGGAAGTTGTAACGGGTACTTGCAAGTCAAAGTTTGATTCTTCTGAGACTCGCTGAGCGATCGCGGTTGTGGCTTGTAGCGGTCGGGCGATCGCCCTGCTGGTGTATATTGCCAGTAAAGTGGCGATACCCGCCGATACCAACAGAGAACCAACCAGAATCAGAGTTCCGAGTTGTTCAGCTTTCTCGTAGGTTCTAAAGGCCTCGTCTGCTTTGTCTCGAAAGGTACCAGCCAGTTTGGCCGAATCCTGCGAAAACTGTTCGAGTTTAAAAGCGTTGTTCCCCGTGGCAAAATTATTCAAGTTCCGCTGGAATACCTGTCGCTGCTGCGGATTCAAACCAGATAACTTGGCATTCCCCAGCAGTTTCTGGACTTGTTGGAAGTAAGCTTCTACAGTTTTGCCGTTGGCTTTCGCGAACTCTTGAATCTCTTGGTAATCTGTTACAACAGTGGAATTTGCAGTCGGCGACTGGCTTTGCAGTTGTTCTAGCTGTCCGCTCATCTGAGCAACGCGAGTCAGAAAGTCCGATCGTTCGCGATCGAAAATTTGCGGTTGTCCCGTTAAATTCAGCAGCAATTGCTGGTGAATTCTGACTTCCTGGGCGCTATTATTCAGATTGGTCAAGATTTCGGCTTTATCTCGGTCGATCGCCAGTTTTTCTCTCACTTGCTGTTTGTGATAGGACTCTACTCCCCGTCCCCCGGCGGCGCCCAAAATGGCAATACCAATGACCAAGGCGTATCCGCAGCCGATTTTTTGCCTGATACCCAAGCGGCCCAAAAGACTTTTCAAACCTATTTGAGGATCGTTCTGGAGTTGATTGTTCGAGGCTAAGGTTGAAGACATGGGCAATATACTCGTCACCCTGAGGGGCATTATCTATTATTCTAATTCATGCCTGCCTGAGGATAAATAAAGTTCTGGCGAATAGCCAAATTTCGGCATTTATGGGGTCTTTGCAGGGTTCCACAGCTCGATCGGCTTTACAGTTTGGGGGAGTTATGGTTAAAAAATTATGGCACAAGCAATCCGGCAGAAGCAAGAAGCAATAAAAGCCAGGGTTTAAGACATTAGGAACGTCCTCACCCTCGGGCGGTTGCTATATATAGCCTTTCTCTGATAGATCTGGGACGCTTGTGGTAAAGGGTAATTGGGAACAAGGTAATTGGTAAGGGGGAAAAAGGTAAACGATAGTTCCTATAGGCTCTCTGAGGCTTCTCTCCGGTAAAGATGCTCTCCGCGTGTGTTCTTTTGGCGATCGTATCAGAATTTGGCATAACTCATATTTATGAGAACCGCTATAAGTAGCGAGTGATAAGTTGCGAGTTATGAATTTGATTGGTGATTCAATCCTCAACTCTACTCGCAACTCACAACTTATCGCTATTCTTCTACTGGCAAAGTCGAAATTGTGCTATGTCAGCAGGAAGTTTTGAAGCATTAGGTACGGTAGCACTTGCTGGAACGAAGATTCCCATACCAAAACTGCAACCCTCTTCCTTCGTGCATTCCCCAGGCTTTGCAGTGATTTGATATTCCCCTTGGGATGGCGGAGTAAAAGAGATTGATACCAGTTCGCCAGTCTTTTGACTCGCACCGATTTCTTGGCCACTGTTAGCATCCTTGAGGGTTAGGTTTAAATCCTGGCAATTTCCGTCGCAAGTGGCTACAAAAACATACTCAATATCTGGATGCAGCGTGGCTCTAAAAGGAGATGAAACTTGCTTGCGAACAGTGCCTATCAATGGCCAAAACACCAATTTTTGACCGTTGCTCGAACGCTGGTCAACTTCTGTTTTCAACCGACAAGTAACAGTTTTTTGCTCGTTGGTCAGTTCTTGAGCGATCGCAGTTCCTACAATTGCAGTACCCAGCAGCAGAGCCATGCCGGAAATAACCAAATGTTTGATATTCATTGATGTCCCCTTAAACTAATTTCTGGGTGATTGCAATAGACCGCTTTTCGCGGCAGTCTATTGATTTATCTGGAGCCTATCACATTTGTTGACTTTTCCCAAAAAAAAGTCGCATCTAAATGCGATCGAACTCCTGTCTGGCCGATTATGAATCTGGCGTCTGCTATCGCCCAAACTCCACTGATTGCGGACATTACGAGCCGAACCTCGTCCTCTTTGTATTGTACTAAATTAGGATGCTCCGCATCGGTGTCTAGAAACCTGGTTTCTCAAATGCCTGATACAGGTTCGCAGATACCACATCAACAACATAATTTTGCTGATGTCAATATACAGATAGGTTGAATTTTTTGGCGATCGCCTTTTTCAAAAAAATCCGGTACACCGAAACCTGTGTTGCTAAGCTTTTTAAGTTTGATTGAGTAAATCATTTACCCTGTAATACCAAATCCGGGTTATTCATCGCCGTTATAAGTGGTAGGGTGCGTCACTATAAGAACTCTCAATAGAAACGAGATTTATTCGTGGTGACGCACCCTACATTTACTAATGACGGATGACTAATGACGGATGACTAATAACTAATGACTAATGACGGATGACTAATAACTAATGACTAATAACTAATGACTAATAACTAATGACTAATAACTAATGACTAATGACTAATAACTAATGACTAATAACTAATGACTAATGACTAATAACTAATGACTAATGACTAATGACTAATGACTTCATTTATCGCTGTGCCGAAAATTCCAAGCTGGAACAAACTTAGAATCTCCCCAAATACCGCGGCGATTTTTCTTGGCTTCGGCTTCTGCTTGTTGCACAACACTTGCACTCGGACAGTTTTTTAAGTATGGAGTGTAAACCATTGCTAATCCTTCGCGCACCAAAACTTCTTGAGCAAATGTGCCATTTGGTAAGCGAACTTCGCTAACTTTGCGGCCGTAGCGGTCAGTATCGGTGACTGTCAAAACCACGCGATCACCCCCTTCTTTGACGAGCTGCTGCATTCTTTGCTGGGCTAGATTGCCCCACTTGAACTGATTTTTATCTGCTGCTTTTGTGCTGTTTTTTTCGGATTTTTTGTGGGCAATTTCCGGTGCATCTATGCAGGCAAAACGTACTTTAATATCTTTGCCGGCGGCATCGCTGGCGACAAGGGTATCGCCGTCGCTGACTCGTTTGACAGCATAATTGTTGGGAGGTAGCTTTTGCGGACAGCCGGAGAGTAGGAAAAGCAGAACAACTGCACTCAAGCTGGTGATTGTAGGGGAAAGGGCGATTTTATTTTTGGTCATAGTTTTCTTTTTTTTATTTAGTTTCCATCCAATTTTGCCCCGCGTGGATGTCAACTATCAGGGGTACGCTAAGCGGCAGAGCATTTTCCATCGCCGTTCTAATTTTTGGCTGCAATTCTTCCCATTCATCGGGAGGTACTTCAAAGATTAATTCGTCGTGAACTTGCAGCAGCAGCCGCGCCTGATAGTTTTGCAAAATTTTGTCTACCTCAATCATGGCAAGTTTAATGATATCAGCACTGGAGCCTTGGATGGGAGCGTTGGCTGCGGCCCGCAAAGATTGGGCGTCATTTTTAGTGAGAGACTTAAGTAGGCTGGAGTGAATGTCTTCCGGGTTGCTGCCTTTTAACCTGCGGATTGTGTCGCTCTCGAAATTCAAGTAGCGGCGGCGACCTAGTATAGTTGAAACGTAGCCTAGGGCGATCGCCTCTTTTTTTACTTTTTCCAAGAATTCAAAGACTTTACTGTAACGCTGGTTGAATCGTTCAATAAACTTTTTACCGTCTGCGGAAGATTTGCCCATCGATCGCCCAAACTTAATCGCCCCCATACCATAAACTACCCCAAAATTAATCGTTTTGCCAAACCGTCTTTCATCCGGCGTGATTGTTTCCTTTTCAAACAGCAGTTGAGCCGTCAAGGTATGCACATCTTGATTATTTTTGTAAGCTTCTAGCAGCAGAGGTTCTTGACTCAAATGAGCCAAAATTCGCAGCTCAATTTGAGAATAATCAGCCGACACCATCAGCCAACCCGACTCAGGTAAGAAAGCCTTGCGGATTTGCCGCGAAAACTCGGTGCGGATCGGAATATTTTGTAAATTGGGATTGGAAGAAGAAAGTCGGCCCGTACCCGTTGCAGCTTGGTTGAAATCTGTATGGACTCGCCCGGTATCCGCACGCACCAACTGCGGCAAAGCATCGACGTAAGTTGATTTTAATTTGGATAATGTTCGGTGTTCTAATAAATCATCTACAATCGGGTGGTCTCCTTGCAATTTATCCAAAACAGCGGCGTCTGTCGAGTATCCCGTCTTAGTTTTGCGAGACTTTTTCTGAAACTGCTCGGGGATTTTTTCTAACAAGATTTCGCTGAGTTGTTTTGGGGAACCTAAATTAAACTTTTTCCCCGCGGCTTCATAGGTATTTTCTTCTATTTCCGCTAAGCTTTTTTCTAGCTGGTGCGAAAGTGTATTGAGATAAGCTGAATCAATGCGAATTCCGCAGTATTCCATTTCTGCTAAAACAGGTTCTAAAGGCTGTTCTACTTCTAGCAGTAAATCGTTCAATGGTTTTTCGGGCAAGTTAGCTTGATCGACTTCATCTAACTCTGATTTAAGTTTTGCTACTAACAGAAATGTGGTGTGAACATCCATGCCGCAGTAGTCGGCTACTTTGATAATACTGATGTCAGCAATTGTCTTGTTTTTAGGTACTAATTCTTTGTAACTTTCTGCGACAATGCCTAAGTATTTCCTTGACAGTTCGCTGAGACTGTGGCTGGTTTCTGGGTTGAGTACGTAACTGGCTAGCATGGTGTCAAATACGACGCCGGCGAGTTTGATTCCTTGACAGCGCAGGATCGATCGATCGAATTTAGCATTTTGCAGCGCCTTGGGATAATTCTCGCTTTCCAAAATCGGACGCAAAGCATTTAAAACCGTGGCTTTGTCCAAATTTGTGCCTGTTTTGTGTCCCGTGGGAATGTAAGCTAAATCTTGTTCTCCGGTTCCCCAACAGCAGCCAATTCCGACTAATTCGGCATCTCGCGGTTCGATGGCGGTGGTTTCGGTATCCCACGCCACGGGTGAGTTTTTGTCGGTGAAGGTTTGCAGCAGTTGAATTAATTCGTTTAACTGTTCTATTGTTTGAATTATCCGGGGTTTGATCGGCGATTTAGGAATATCCTCCTTCTTCCAAAACCACAACGCATCTTCTTCAGCAGCGTTAGAATTTGCACGCGAGGCATTTGTTGAATTATTCGCGTTACTTTGTTCTTCGGAGATTGCAACTTCCCCTGTTGATTCTCTCTTCTTCTCAACATCCGCTACATCCGCTACATCCGCTACAAAATCCGCTGCCGAACCTTCCTCCCCCCCGAACCTCTTCTGAATCTGTTTAACCTTACTCAAAAATGTTTTAAATTCCAACTTTTCCAGCATCGGAATCAAGGCGGCTTCATCAAAACCTTTGAGCTGGCAATCTTCTAAGTTAATTTCTAGGGGAACTTCTTGAATAATTGTCGCCATTTTTTGAGAATGATAGGCGGCTTCTTTGCCTTCTTCGAGCTTTTTCTTGGTTGCTCCTTTAATGTCGTCGATCGCAGCATAGATGCCATCGAGGGTATTGTAAGCTTTCAATAATTGCAGGGCGGTTTTGTCGCCGATGCCTTTGACTCCGGGGATGTTGTCGGATTTGTCGCCGCAGAGGGCTTTGTAATCTATTACTTGTGCTGGTAAAATGCCGAGTTTTTCTTTGACTTCTTCCGGGCCGTATTCTTGGGATTTGCCTTTGCCCGATCGCCTGAGTTCATCCGTGCTCAAGTACAATACGCTGATGTGTTTCTCGGTTTCTACTAATTGAAACAAATCTCGATCGCCCGTGAGGATTTTCACCGCATAACCCGCGGCGCTGGCTTTGTTCGCCAAAGTTCCCAAAACATCGTCGGCTTCGTAGCCCGGAGCGGTGACTGCTGGTAAATTGAGATAGCCGAGGAGTTCTTGCAGGTTTTTGATATCCGGCTTAAAATCTTCGGGAGTTTCCGCGCGACCGGCTTTGTAAGTTTCGTCTGCTTCGTGGCGAAAAGTGGGCGCGGCGAGGTCAAAGGCGATCGCCATGTACTGGGGATCGTGGGCGGCCATGACTTCCAGCAGCGACTTGAGAAAGCCAAAACAGACGCTGGTGGGAATGCCTGTCGTAGTTCGCAAGCCTCCGTCTCGACTTTTGGCAAAGGCGAAGTAGGAACGAAAAGCCAGGGAGTGGCCGTCAACTAAGATGAAGGTGGGAGCTTGATTTTCCGACACTGACACAGATGGCGATCGCCCGAAACTATTTTTCCATTGTAGCCAGTTGTCATACCAGTTTTAAAACCGAACGGAACCGCAAAAAAGCTCTAAACCCTTATAAAATCTGTCATTCCCAATTCTTCAATCCCAAATCCCAAATCTAAAATCTAAAATCGCTCGATCGGCGTATTGTGCAGCTTGGCTCAGAATAGTAGAAGATGTTACGTGCGATCGCAAATTATACCAACACCTGCCGATCGAAGCCTATGGCTGACATTAATCGATGCTACGAAATCCTCGAAATAGAGCCTGGAGCTTCCCTAGAAGAAATTAAGCGCGCTTACAGGGATTTAGCCTTTGTGTGGCATCCCGATCGGTTTGTCCACAACGATCGCCTGCAACAAAAAGCCCAACAAAGATTAACAGAAATCAATCAAGCTTACGACGAGTTGGTGTTATTTCTGAGTCAGCCTCCACCGCAGGCGATCGACAAACAATCTCAGCAGCCCGCACCGCCGCCACCAGCAGAAAAGCCGCCCGAAAAGCCACTGAGAAGGCGTTCGGCAAAATCAGCCCGCAAGCCCGGTTCCCAGCGCACTCAAACCCGGCAAAAAAAAGCCGCATCCCACAAAATTTCAACTCCAAACAACCCGAAAAACAAGAAACGATTTACAACTCAAAATCGCCAAACGTGGGGGGGAAAAAAACAATCTGGGCCCACCGCGGCGAGGGAAGCGCGGCCATCTCAAAAATATCCCTACCTTACCCCGAACCGGAAAAAAGAATTTCCGACTCAATACTCACAACCGCGGCTATCTCAAAAATATTCAAGCTTCCCTTGGGGGCCGCTGACACTCGCCGTGGCGAGTTACGCTTTGACGGGTTGGATTTTGACGGTATTCGCCGCCCCGCTGTGGATGTGGACTTTAATCTGCGGTGCGGATTGGCTGTGGGCCGCGATTTTGCTGGCGGAGGGTTCGGCAACGCCTAGAGTGTGGCTGGCGGCGTTAGTTTTGGCTGGGACGGTGGGGGGGTCGATCGCCGGTTTTCAAGCCGGAGGAACGCTAACAGGAGCTGCTTGGGCGCTAGTTGGGGCTGGTCTGGGGGCGATCGCCAGTTCTGAGGCCGAGTCTCGGGCCGTGGCTGTAGTTTTGGCAGCAGCGGGAGTGCTGACAGTGGTGGGATTGATGGCGGGAACGGGTTCCGGGAATTGGCTCAAGGTGTTAGTGGAGGCGGTTTGTTGGGGGATTGTCGGCTTGATGTGCGGGCTGGCGGCGGAACTAGGCCTGCATTCAGGTTGCCCCGTCGGGCTTGGAGGTGCGATCGGGCTGGGGATTGGTGCGTGGGCGGGGGCTTTGACTGCTGCGGGTTCCGGGGATCTCGCCCAAGCCTTGGCTATCGCGGGATCTCAGGCTGTTTATGGGGCTTGGGCTGCGATCGGGATTATTGCGGGAGTTGTGGCGCGGATGGTAGCTGGAGAAAGGTCGATCGGCATAGGTGGCGGACTCTACACATCTATCCTGTTAGTGACTACTTCCGGTTTCGGGTTGTGGTTGGGGCGCTGGTTGGTTGGTCGATCGCATCTTTTTAATTAGTCATCAGTCATCAGTCATCAGTCATCAGTCATCAGTCATCAGTCATCAGTCATTCGTCATTCGTCATTAGTCATTCGTCATTCGTCATTCGTCATTCGTCATTAGTCCTGAGGGAAAATTCCCGATGCCCCATGCCCCATGCCCCATGCCCCATGCCCCATGCCCCATGCCCCATGCCCCATGCCCCATGCCCCATGCCCCATGCCCCATGCCCCATGCCCCACTATAATTTCCAGCACTTATCGCTTTTCAGTAGCGCTGCAAACTCTGGCTTTGGCAAAGCCTGACTGAAAAAATGACCTTGAATTTCGTCGCAATCGCGATCGCACAAAAAAGCAAGTTCCCGCTGATTTTCTACCCCCTCAGCAATCACAGTCATATTCATGGAGTGCGCCATTTGAATAATCGCCACCGTAATTGCTGCATTTTGGCGATCGTCAGCAATATCGCGAATAAAACTCTTGTCAATTTTGATTGCATCAAACGGCAAGCGTTTCGGATAACTCAAAGAAGCATATCCCGTACCAAAATCATCAATTGCTATCTGAATCCCCATATCTCTCCACACCGTAAAAGCTAGAGCTGCCGCTTTTTCATCTTGCAAAATTAGACCTTCCGTCAATTCTAATTGCAGGCATTTAGGAGCGAGATTAGTTTCTCTCAATATCTCGCTAACTCTCTCCGTCAAATTTTTTTGCTCAAACTGGCGGGCTGACAGGTTGACTGATACCCGCAGCGGAGGTAAACCCTCTATTTGCCAAGCTTTAGTTTGCCGGCAAGCAGTCTCTAACACCCATTCGCCCAGCGGTGCAATCAAGCCCATCTCTTCAGCCATGGGAATAAATTCCGCAGGGGAAACTCTGCCCCTTTTTGGATGGTTCCAGCGCACCAAAGCTTCAGCACCAATAATTCTTCCGGTTTTAATTTCTATTTGCGGCTCATAGTAAACTTCAAATTCCGAGCGCTTTAAAGCATTTCGCAGGCAAGTCTCTTGAGTAAATTTATTGATATAATTATTCGCAACTTTTGCAGCATAAAACTGATACTTGTTGCCACCTTGTTGCTGAGAATTGTACATAGCTGTATAAGCATTTTTTAGCAGTTCTTCTCCATCGTTGCCGTCGCCAGGAGACAAAGAAATGCCCATACTTGCCGTGACATAGAGTTCCGAGCCTTTGACAATCATAGCTTGGGCTACAATATCTAAAATGTTTCGAGCAATCTTGGCAGCATCCTGTTTTTCGGCAACTGGTTCGAGAACAATTGCAAATTCGGCAGATTCCAAACGAGCCACAATATTAATATTCTCCGTGCAGTTGCTCAACCGTTCAGCAACTTTGCAAAGTACGCAGTCGCCGATATCATGCCCCAAGGTACTGTTAATCCGGTTAATTCTATCTAAACTAAGAATAACAACGGGAATCATTGCGGGCAATTCTTTTTGCGTGTCTAATACCAAACTTAGCTGCTCTCGTAACAGCGAACGATTTGGCAAGTTTGTCAAGCAGTCGTGCTGATGTCGGTGGAGAGCTATTTGAATAGTTGTGTGCAAGTTTTTTTCTTCAAATGGTTTCACTATATAGCCGAAAGGTTTCGTCGCATTGACGCGCCGCAAAGTGTTTTCGTCCGCATAAGCTGTCAAATAAACTACCGGAATCTGAAAGCGCGATCGAATTTCTTCTGCTGCTGTAATTCCGTCGATTTCTCCTTGGAGGTTAACATCCATCAAAACTAAATCTGGTCTGAATTCGGCTGCGGATTCAATCGCTTCTTCTCCAGAATACACAATACCTGTTATGCTATACCCTCTCGATATTAAACTGTCGGAAATGTCTTCCGCAATGATGCTTTCGTCCTCAACTATCAGAATTTTTTTATTTGACATTAAGTTGTCTCCTTAAAGTGCTGTTTTGCTTGGAAAATGTTATTTTAAAATTTGTCCCTGCTGTTTCTAACAGTTCTATTTTACCCCGAATTTGCTTGACCAAAGAGCCGACAAGCCGCAAACCCAAGGTTCGGGCATTTCGATAATCTAAGTCTTGAGGAAAACCAATTCCACTGTCGCTCACAGCTAGCACGCAAATCCGGTTATTATCTAAAGTAAAATCTATTTTTATTTTACCTTGAGTTTGTCCTGTAAAAGCATACTTGAGCGAGTTTGTCACAAGCTCGTTGATAATTAACCCGCAAGGAACTGCCGTATCAATATTCATAGAACACGGCGCAATATTTGTTTGCAACTTGACGCCTTCTGTATCAATTTCATAAGCTTGGAATAAATTATGGGCAAGATTTTGGATGTATTCAGCAAAGTCAATGTTTGACAAGTCTTTGGATTGATACAATTGTTCGTGAACCAGGGCCATCGATCTGACTCGGTTTTGACTTTCTTTTAACATTTCACTAACGCGGCTGTCTTGGATGTAGCGGGACTGAAGTTTGAGCAAACTGGAAATAACTTGAAGGTTGTTTTTGACGCGGTGGTGAATTTCTTTGAGGAGGACTTCTTTTTCTGCGAGGGATGCTTTGATGCGATCTTCGTCGCGCTTGCGATCTGTAATGTCTCGCACTACTGCTTGAATTATTTTTCTACCATTAATTTCCATTGCGTTTAACAGCACTTCTGCGGGAAATTCTGAACCGTCTAGCCGTTTGTGCACCCAGTCAAAGCGACAGCTACCTGTTTGCATTGCTGCGGATATTTTTTGTGTTACTAGACTGCACGAGTCTTGTCCGTTAGGCTGAAATTGCGGGGAAAATTCGCTAGGTTTCTTGCCATAAAACTGTTCTTGATTGCTGCAACCAAAAATTGCTAGGGTGGCGAGGTTGCAGTCAAAAAAATTTTCTTCTTCGATCAGCATTACTGCGTCGCTGGTGGCTTCGTAAAGGCTGCGAAATTTGCATTCAGACTCTTGTAAAGAAACGATTAATTGGGTTTTTTGAGCTTCGGCGCGCTTGCGCTCGGTAATGTCTATTCCTACGGAAACTGCTGCGGTTCCTTGATGATATTTTTGAGCTACTATTAAATAATTGCAGGCTAAGCCGTTAATTTCTATATCTATTTCTTGCGATGTTTGCTGACATGAACTGTGAAAAAAGTTGCGGATTAGTTGTCCAAAACTTGAGCCTTTGTCGAGAAAGTTGATTTCTTCCCCGACAAAACTTTCAGGAGACCGTTTGAACGAGGTTGCTAAGTGCTGGTTGACTCCAATATACCGCAAATCTGAACTTACCCAAGAAATCAGTCCGGGCACGGCATCCAAGACGGCGCGAAGTTGGTCTGTAGCTTCTTGGAGTGCTTCTTCGGAACGCTTGCGATCGCTAATATCTGTGGCCGTTCCGCACAAACCTAAAATAGCGCCGTTTTCAGCTTGGTTGACGATGCTGTTGACGCGCAGGTGGACGGGGCTACCGTCTTTGCGGATGTGTACTATTTCGTAAGGCAAATTAGGGGTTTGTGGCTGAAGGCTGGTTCTTGCTAAGAGTTGGGCAAATATTTCTATTTGTCTAGCTTTTTCTTCTTTAATTAAAAAATCGGTAAAGCGACGACCGATCATTTCTAGGGGTTCGTAACCGTAGATCCGTTTGGCGGCGGAATTGACAAAAGTCAAGATGCCTTGAATATCGATCGACCAAATCAACTCTTGGGACGTTTCTACGAGGTTGCGGTACTTTTTTTCGCTTTCGGCAAGTGCTGCATTCGAGACTGCCGTTTGCCGAGTAAGTTTGTCTTCTAATTCTTGATTTGAAAGAGAGAGAGTTGCGATCGCTCGCTCGCGCTCGGTAATATCAGTAGAAACACCGACAGCCCCGACAACTTCGCCGTTTGCGTTTCGCAGCGGTGCCGATCGAATTTCGTGAATAAAATGCCCCTGTCGGGCATTCCAAGTGCGATCGTTTCCTGCTAGTACGTGGGCAATATTTTCTAAGATATCTGGCTGGCTGTAAACTGCAAAAATCGACTGCCCGAGGGCCTCACCCGGTTCGAGCCCCAAATTTTCCCATCCTTTGCCTGCTGCAAGGGTTAACCTGCCGTCTTTGTCTGTTGCCCACAGGAACATCGGCGCACAACTGACGGCGGCGTGCAGGGTTTCGTTGGCAAGTTTTAGGCGATCGATTTCTGCGTGCAGCCGATCGCGCGTGTTGTTTAATTCTACCGTTAGTCGATCGGCTTTTTCCTGCCAACTGACAGCATTGTCGCACATTTGTGCCCGATTGCGGGAAGGATAGATGGATTGGTTGCAGTGTGACATGGTTACTCAGGGAAGCACTGTTATATTTAAACCCTGCCTATCTTTTAAGCATAAACTTTTTCACTGAAATATTACAGTTAGTTGCGATACTCATCCGAGGCAGATTCGATAATTTAAAGCTAGTGTAAAGGATTCATAAATAGCGGCTTGCCCGGTTGTGTGGCGACTATTCAGAAATTGACAACAAGCTGAATAATGGTTGCGAATCGATACTTTTACCCTAAGTATGTGTAGTAGTGCAAAAAGAAGTTTGGCAATCCTCGGCTTGCACAAGACATAGAATTATAAAGTTATTATATTTGCTTGCGTATATTTACGCACCCCGTCAGTCGGAAATTGCGAATTTTGAAATATAACCACCGCGCCCGACGGTTAGGAAGTTCTCGCATTGCACTTGCCCCATGCCGTCGATTGCCCCTTCCGTCTTCGTTATTTCCTCTTGCTTTTTCCAAGGGCCGCATCTGTGTTTTGCTTTTACACGCTGCTTTGCTGTGCGGGACACTCGCTATATATATCAGCTTTGCTGTGCGGGGACACTCACTATATGTATATCAGCTTTGCTGTGCGGGGACGCTCTGGGGAGAGTAAAAAACGGTTTTTACTCTCCCCAGAGATGCTCCCCTTCCTTCTTACTTCTGCCTTCTGCCTTCAATTAATTCCCCAAAATTTAATAGTTTTGTCTAAACTGCCGGTGATAACAGTTTCGCCATCGCGGCTAAAAGTAAGACAAGTAACAGCAGCTCGATGTCCGCCGAGAGTGTGAATTTGTTCGCCAGTGCGGGCATTCCAAAATTTGAGATTACCATCGGCGCTAGCACTGACAACAGTGCGCCCGTCGGGACTAAAGACGATCGCATTTATCGAGTTAAAATGCCCTGCTAAGGTAATCGAACTATCTGGATTTGATAGCTGTCGCAGTTGAATGTTTCTGTCCCAGCCGCCAGCAGCCAAAGTCTGCCCGTCTCGACTGAAAGCCAGACAATTGGCATAACCTTTAATTGTTTGGGAGCATTCTCGGCTGCGGAGGTTCCAGAGTTTAATTGTACCGTCAGAACTGCTGAAGCGCGAGAGTTTGTGCGATCGGGCTAAAAGCCAGACTCGCAATTCCTCCTTTGTGAGATCCCCAAGTTAAATGACTCCCAAAAGTACAGATTAACTTTCCCGTCTCTAAATTCCAAATTTTGATAGTAGTATCTGCCGAACCGGTGGCGATAACTTGACTGTCGGGACTGATGACAAGTGCAGTAATTTCCCCTTCGTGTCCGAGGGAAGTATGCCGCAATTCTCCTGCCTGCCAAATTTCGATCGCGCGGTGTTTCGGAAGATTTCTGCTCCTGACAAAAACTTCGGTTTCTTGGCAAAGAACAAAAGTTTCTTGAGCGCGAGGATACTTGTCAACTGTATAGAGTATTTCTCCTGTCTCTAAATCGTAAATTCTAATTATTTTGCCGTGCAAACTCGCCGTGCGATCGCCCGCTGGACTAATTGCCACATTTGTCCCTGTTTTCACAGTGCGGATGCAGTCAAAAAGTTTGTAAGGCACGAATTATGTTAAAGCTTGGCGGACAAAAGGTTCTGTCCTTTGTCGCAAAACTGAATAAGCAACTCGCTGCACTTCTGGTGCGGGGTCAAGCAGCGCTTCAATTGCTAAATTCAAACCGGCGTCTCCGTATTTAGGAGCATCTTTGACGGCGGCGATGGGCGGCTCGATACTAGGACTGTGCAAGCGCTGCTTGACTCCGGCGATGCCTCCCAAAACGGCGGCGGCGATCGGGATTTGACTTTGGCCGCCGAGGACGGCATCATATTCTCGCTCGTTGGTTAGAATTGTCTGCAATCATACCATTTTAGATTGGGAAATTGGGAATTGGGAATTGGGAATTGGGAATTGGGAAAGAATGATTGCCTAAGAGTTTACGTGCAGATGCTAGCCTGCCAAACCCCATATTTTTCGTAAACAGTGCGTTGGAGAACACAAGTTCTAATATAGTTTCCGGTTGCATCAGTATTGTTCAAATGTCCAAACAGTCAACAGTCAACAATTATGAGGAATGCCACCGGAATAGATATAACTTATTGACTGTTGCTGTTTATGCTATTATAATCAAATCAGCGTTTCACACAAAAATCCGAAAGTGATATGTCACACTTCACAACGATCAAGGTTCAGATCAAAAACGGCGAACTGCTGCATCAAGTGTTGGAAGAGTTGGGTTATCAAGTAGAGTGCAATGTGCAGGTGCGGGGTTATCATGGCGAAAAAACTAATGCCGAGTACGTGATTCGGCAGTCCAACGGTTACGATTTGGGTTTTCGGCGCAGCGGAGAGGATTATGAATTAGTGGCGGATTTTTGGGGCGCTCGCATTAACCAGCAGGAATTTGTCAATTCAATAAGTCAGAAATACGCGCGCAAAAGTTTGATGGCGGCGGTGCAGTCTGAGGGTTTTAATGTGGAAGAAGAGGAAATTTTGGCGGATGGAACGGTGAGGGTTGTTGTGGGTAGATGGGTTTAAGAATCGCTCTTTCTGAACTCGTTTTTATATACTCAGGACTTACGCAGAATCGGATTCAAAATCAGATTTCTTCGTAAGTCTTAGTACCAAGAATAGAATTACCATGAAATTCGATCGCCCTGAACAACAAATTCAAAAGAGTTGGGAAGCTAATGCTGACGCATGGACGCGGGCGATCGAGCAAAATTCGATCGAAAGTCGCCGCGCAGCAACGGATGAGGCTATTCTGCAAGCTGTGCTGCGCTACGGGCATCGGCGAGTGCTGGATGTCGGATGCGGTGAAGGTTGGTTGGGGCGCGCCTTAGCAAAGCACGGTGTAGAGGTGGTTGGAGTTGATGCTTCCCGTGGTTTGATCGATCGCGCGATCGAGAAAAGCAGCGGTTGTTTTCGGGCGATCGGCTACGATGACATTATTGCCGATCCGCTGATACTCGGTCAATCCTACGATGGGATTGTCTGCAATTTTTCGCTACTTGGTGAGGAAATTGGAGATTTATTGCGATCGTTACGCCAAGCCACAGTCTCAGACGGACATTTGTTAATCCAGACAGTTCATCCATTCACAGCCTGTCAGCAACAGCCCTATATTGATGGATGGAAAATCGAGACTTTCGACAATTTCGGCGGCGGAGTTTTTATAGAGCCGATGCCCTGGTATTTTCGCACAGTTAGTTCGTGGTTTCAACAAGTGTCAGAATCGGGCTGGAGAATCTGTGAATTAGAAGAGCCGATACACCCGCAGACAAAGTTGCCTCTTTCGCTGCTCTTAATTTGTCAGTAATTAGAAGCGACGCACGGGTGGTCAGAAACCGGGTTTTTTATGAAAATTCTTCCTTTGAACCAACAGATTAGGTAAAAAACCCGGTTTCTTTGGTTTTAGTGTGTCCAGGAACGAGTAATAATTTGTTCGTAGTGCGGACTTCAGTCCGCAGAATAAAAGCGGACTGAAGTCCGCACTACGAACGGAATAAATCTTCTGATTTTTCACAGGGAACCTTTGGGGTGCGTCGCTTTTAAATTGTCAATATTTTTTAGGTATTTTTCGCAGGATCCACACCCTACGACTATTTTCTTTGTGCTAGGCTTAAGGTGGGATAGTGACAAATTTACAAAGCTATAGTCCGGGTTCTGTACGCCCGACTGGTGCGCCTACCTCTGGTAGAAGCGTATACCGCTAAGTAATTGTAACTATATCGTTTGATTAGCTCAATTGGAAGAGCGATCGGCTATTAATCGATGGGTTGCAGGTTCGAGTCCTGTATCAAACCCCAAAAAGTTAGCTCATATGGATAGAGCAATCGACTGTAGATCGATGTGTAACAGGTTCGAGTCCTGTACTTTAAACACCCTAGCCCTGGGTATGGGCTCCTTGTTGAAAGGTTGCAAAATAGCACGGGATAAATCCCAAGACGGCGCGAATCCGTTATCTTAAAGCTCTGTCATGCAAGTGTTTGTTAGCAGTAAAGAAGCCTGCGCGACTGCTTTTCTTCCTGATTCGAGTATGTCCGTTGCTTTGCTACATTTGGTTTTCCTGCGGGAATTCTAGATGCGTTGGGCGATTCCCTACGGGATAGCTTCGCTGCACGGCATATTTGAGCGTTACTATCTGTTTCTAGATTGCCGAAAGGTAGTTTGGGAAAAGTGGCAACAATCTTAATCCAGTCTGGGAGAGGCTTTTGCCCGCATCCGAACTGTAAGCACTTGCACTTGACAGAGCGCAAATATTTTTGTAGTATATATATTACACAGTCGATTAACAGCGCCCAATCGCAATTAAAATTGGGTCAATTCGACGCACGCGCAGTCAGAAACCGGGTTTTTTGCGAAAATTTTTTGCACTCACCCGGAGACTCGGTAAAAACCCGGTTTCTTTGGTCTCAATACGTAAGTTATAACTAACTTTAGTTTATTTGTGCAGACTCAAGAATAGATGTTTGTATTAAATCTTTTTCGCTGGTTCCATTTCCCTCAAATTTATATGTGGCAAACCTTTCATGTCCAACTCAGCCAAATCGGAATCTTATATCATCGCGGCGATTTCAATAAAATCTTAAAGCCCGGTACGCATACCTATTTCGGCAACCATTGGCAATTAAAAAGCTACGATCTCAATCAACCAGAAGCTAAGATTGATAACTTGGAATTGCTGTTGAGAAATTACCCAACCGAACTGCAAGAACATCTTTCGATCGTCCGCACAGGATTCAATCAAACAGCATTAGTTCGTCTCGGTCAAACTTGGATTAGTATTTTTCCGAATCAAGTGCGGGCTTTTTGGCGCGGTTTTATTGAGGTGGAATCTCATCTTTTTAACTTAGACGAAAATTTGGAATTGCCTGCTGAATTTGTCAAAAAAGTGCGATCGGTTGTCTTAAATGGACTGAATAGATTCCAAGTTTCCGAGTATGAAATTGGCTTGCTGTACGTGCAAAGTAACTTTATCCGACCTCTGGAACCGGGGGAATATGCTTTTTGGTCTGTAAATCAAGCCGTTACTGTGAAGAATCTCAGCCGGATTGTACCTAATCCTAGTTTTCCCCTAGAAGATGCCCTAATTGAACAGCATCCTGAGTTTATTGCGGCTTACTGTGAAGTCGTGCAATTAGCTAACAATTCCGTGGCAATTGTGCGGCATCGAGGAAGGGCGATCGCAATTTTGCCACCCACAAGTCGCAATCTCTTTTGGCAGGGTGTAGAAGTTGAAGTTATCGACATCAGCACTGATGCCAAATTACCATCTAATTTAATAGCTGAATTAGTTGCAGGTTCGGCAGAAGTTCAGTTGCTCAATAAAAGCTATTTGCATATCTGCGAAGTTCCCCCACAGCACGTCGGACTGTTGTATATCAACCAAGAGTTTCAATCGCAACTGCAACCGGGAACTCACGCTTGGTGGAAGTTTGGACGCTCTTTTCAAACGGAAGCAATTGATTTGCGCCTGCAAAATATCGAAGTATCCGGTCAAGATATTCTGTCGAAGGATAAAGTGCCTTTGCGCTTGAATTTGACTGCTGGTTATCGCATCCAAGATCCGCTGCGTGCCAAAAACGGTTTGTCGGATATTACGGGATTTCTGTATAAGGAGTTGCAGTTTGCTTTGCGCGGTGCGGTGGGCGAACAGACTTTGGATTCGCTGTTAGAGGCTAAAGGTGCGATCGATCGCACTATTTCTGAATACATCCGCGCCAAAACCGCAGAATATGGCATTGAGGTCGATTCTGTAGGGGTGAAAGATATCATCTTACCGGGCGAGATCAAGACGATTTTGAGCAAGGTTGTGGAGGCGGAAAAATCTGCTCAAGCGAATGTTGTCAGACGCCGGGAAGAAACGGCGGCGACTCGGAGTATGTTGAATACGGCGAAGGTGATGGAGGATAATCCGGTTGCTTTGCGTTTGAAGGAGTTGGAGGTTTTGGAACGGATTGCTGAGAAGATCGATCGGATTCAAGTTAATGGGAGTTTGGATAATATTTTGACTGATTTGATTCGGATTAATCGCGAAAATTGATGAATGGGATAGAATAAGAGCAAACGGGTAAAGAACGAACATGAGTATTACTAGGCATTGAAATGCAATCCAGTTTCTCACAAGCCTCCCAAATCATTACAATTTACAAATCACCTCAAAGAGGCAAAGGTCAGAAATTATTGCAAGAGGGATTTCAACCCCTAGATTTTCCCTATAATCCTCCTTACTTGGATGGAAATTGCTATTTTGCTGGACCCAACGATCGCAGTATTGCCGAAGAGTATAATCTCAGCTACAAAGAAGGGATACTGGAGGTTTCCATAGATAAGTCAAGTTACGAGCAGTATTTCAAGTCGCTGGAATATCGCTATGATGAGAAAGACGGTTACGAGCGAATTGAGATAGTTGTGCCTCAAGGCTTGTTTGCCATACTCAATCAATTTCCACGAGTCCTAAAACGAGAGTGAATATTATGGATAGTCAAAACTGGGAGCAAACCAAGCAAAAGTATAAATTGTGGCAGTTTGTGCTGGGGAAAGTTGAATATCATGCTCCTTTTGGAGTGTTTGTCGATCTTGGTGAAAATGCGGTCAAAGGTTTGATTAAAATTCCCGACTTTTTGGATGAGGGAGAAATGAGTGAAGAGATGTATCCTGAAATCGGTAGTGCGATCGGGGCAATTGTTGTGGGATATAATGAGGGTAACTGTCGTGAAGTGTATCTGAGTGCAAAGCCTAGTATTTTACACGAAATTCTTGTCCCGCTGAGAAGTCGCCCAGTATCGGTTTGAAATAATTTGGTATGCTAATTTTGCCGATCGCCAGTTTCAAATATCGATCGATGCGATATAATTAAAACAAACGGGTAAATCAATACTATGAGCATTACGCTGACGAAAACCCAAGAAATATTCATTCAGACTAAACTGCAAACTGGTAAATATGGCTCTGCCGAAGAAGTTCTCGAAGTTGCTTTGCGATTGTTAGATGAATACGATCGCGCCGATCGCGAATGGCTCGATGCTGTACGAGTTAAGATAGATGCTGCGGTTGCCATGTCCGAACATACTCCACCGATTGATGGCGAAACATTTATTGTAGGGATTTGCGATCGTTTCCGGCAAGCGCGCGAGACTCAACAATGAAACGCTATCTCATCAACGTTCTTGCCACCCAAGACCTCAACGAAATTACTGATTATTATTTCACTACCAACAACATCGAAGCAGGTGAGCGCTTTTTCCAAGATTTTTCGCGTCGCTGCCAACAATTAGTCAACTTTCCTAATTTAGGCAGGAGTTATATAGAAATACGTCCCAACTTGCGAGGTCTGCCTTTGGATGGCTACATCATCTTCTACCGACTTTTAGAGGATGGGATTGAGATTCTTCGTGTAGTTAGCGGTCGCCGAGATCTACTATCCCTATTTGAGGAACAAGAACCATGACATTGAGATATAAAATAGCACAGATTTACTCCTGCAAGTCCACCTGCTTAACCTGCTCTAAAGGTATATCTAGGGCTTCGGCAATTTGCTCGTCGCTCAAGCCAAACTGCCGTAATTTATCTATTGTTTCAATCTTAGTTTGATTTTTATTTTCCTCCTGCGAGTCGGGAGTTTCCGGCTGACTTTGATTTAGGTTAGGAGTGGTTTGTTCGGAACCCATGTTTACACAGCCGATTATATGATTACTATTATTAGTATTAAAACTTCGAGCGCCCAAATAAATATTTAGATCGCCTTGCCGTTCTACGACGGATTTAAGGTTTTTTTTATCAACTTCTTCATCAAAAATATCAGATAACATTTGCAAAAGCTCGTAACCGACATCCTTAGCATGACCCGCTGAACAACCACAATTCTCTGCAATGTCATCATACTTTTGACGTTTCAGCGTGCCTTCGATAATTCCGCGTTGCAAGTCATTTAAGCGTTTGCGTGTCTTGGCGTAGACAGCATCATCTATAAATTGAAGTATTTCTTGGAGGCGCATCATCCGGGATGTGGGAGGACATTGGTTATTATAGCCGACTTAATCCGTCTCGATCCGTCTTTTTCCGTAGTTTACAATAATTTAAGAAAAATCCGTCTTTTTCCGCTTTTAATTTTTGTGCGATCGGTTTATAGTAGGTATACACAGTAAATAACAATTATTCGTTCAATTGCAACCAATTAAAATTGACGATTTTTGTGTGTATTAAACTCTATTCAAATCTCGCAAATTGCACAAATAATATGGATATGATGGCATGAGGGGAAATAAAATGCTATTAGCAATATGTACTATTTCATTATTAGCTACTTCAATTAAATCTTTGGCTCAGCCATATACAAATACACCTGCTTCAGGTAGTATCAAACAAGGTTCTAATGCTTCAAATAAACAAACGCCGACTTCATTATCTACTCCATCACAGAATATTTTAACACTAAACGATACCAGCGCTGTAAAAAAAGAAACTGATTGGTTCGCAACATTAGTTTCTTTATTTAGCTTAGGTGTATCTGGTGTTGTTGCTTATAAATCTCTTCTAAAAAAACAAAATATTAAGTTGTGTTTTGGAAAAGATATTATACTTTTTCCCATTTTTAAAATTGATGCTATAACGAGTTGTACGACTCTTACAGGAGTACAATTTAATCTACCGATCACCTTCTACAATTGGAGTCCACAAGGCGGAACAATTGAGCGTATTCGCTTAGTTGTTGTCAAAGATGGCCATGATAATTTTTACGATATGATATGGACTGCTTTTGTTAAAATTGGAATAAGTGGAAATTTTGAAAATGATAGTTTAGCTCAACCAATTCCTGTAAAAGGACTTTCTTCCGTAAGTAAAGTAATTCAATTTGATTGGATGATTGAACTAGGGGGAAGGCAATTTGAGGTTAAATCTGGCAAGTATAAATTGAGGATTTATGAATGGACGAACGATAGTAAATGCTACAGCACAGAATACGAAAGTTTTTTTACGATTGAAGATGAAGATTTTGTGAAATTCAACGATCATGTCACTCGTAATTCTACAGAATCAATTTGGATACCATTGAATGAAAATCACAAGCCAAATCGGTGGTTGTCAGAAGCTGAAATTAATGATATCTACCCTCCCAAGAAAAAGCCTAAGAAAAAGTAAATTTATTTGCAATAAAGGAGTCGTTTAAACTATGCCTGAGAATTATAAATCAATAAATGTCGGTGGAAGTGTTTATGGTGCCCAGAGTAGTGGAAGCGTTTACAATGCTAATCAGGTCAGTAGATCTGACAACACCACTTTTGACCAACAATCAGAACAAAAACAAACTCTTGCTGCTTCAGCAAAAGAAATTCAACAACTGCTCGAACAGTTAGCAAGAATTAATCCAAATCCTACTGAGGCCGAAAAGATTAAGTACATTCATGATGAAACAACTCCTAGTTTCAAACGTCGCTTGATTGCTGCATTGCAGGCTGGCGGTGAAACTGCGATCGAAGAGTTTTTAGCCAATCCCTATGTCAATGTTACGAAAGCGATCTTCAAAGGTTGGATGAAACCAGAATAGTTACCGGTATGCGAAGATCGATCGCCCTTACGAACAAAACTAAGTGCGATCGCCCTTTCCCTTTGTCGCTCATCCCGATCGCATTACCTTGAGTTATCCAGACTGTTTTTCCTGCCAAATCGCTTCTCTCTCGGCTTCTAAACCACCCAATAAGTCCCTCAAACCTACATTTCCATCTTCCCTAATCGTGACAATCCCCTCGATTAGTTGGGTAACTTGCATCGGCGCATCAAAATCCTCGGCAATTACCAACGGCATCCCGCGCAGAGGATAATGCTTTTGCGCTGTCAATTCAGCACTGGAAATCTCAGCAGAGTCGATCGCCAAAAAACCCTCCAAGTTCGACAAGCGCCTCTGACGCAAAAAACTCAATAGCACCTCAAGTACATCATCTGAGGCTTGCTCAATCTCGCGGATTACTTCTTCCCGGATTGTCATAATCTGGCATTTTCCTTGCTAGACTTCTTTACCCATTGTAATTCGTAAGAGCGATCGTTTTGGGCGATCGCCCTTACGAACAAAATTAAGTGCGATCGCGCGAAACACCAAAACCTGACAACTGGGCAAGCTATAATTAGCGGTATCTCTTATATAAAACGGCGATTATGACTGAATTGCTCGATCGCGCGATCGCCCAATTGAAAACTTTATCAGCAGACGAGCAAGATGCGATCGCCGCTCGCCTGCTCGCCGAATTAGAAGATGAACGAGCATGGAAAGCTCAGTTTGAAGCTACAACAGATGCTCAGTGGGATAGTCTAGCTGAGCTGGTACGTCAAGAAATCGCTTAAATTTTAGCCTTTACAGCACAGGATTTAAAATATGACCTTCATTAACCCCAAAACCGACTACGCCTTCAAAAAAATCTTCGGTTCTTCAGATAACAAAGGCATACTCATCAGCTTCCTCAACGCCATGATTTACGATGGCAATCCTACCATAGAAGACTTAGAAATTATTAATCCCAACTTACCCCCAAAAATCACAGGGTTAAAAGATACTTACTTAGATGTGAAAGCCCGACTCACCGACGGTACTATAGTCATTATTGAAATGCAGGTATTAAATGTAGAGTTTTTCGGAAAGAGAGTTTTGTACAACGCTGCAAAAACCTATGTTTCTCAATTACAGAAAGGACAAGGCTACGGAATGCTGAAACCTGTGATTGCACTGACACTGACTGATTTCGAGATGTTTGCAAATAGCGATCGGCTAATTTCTAGATTTGTTTATAAAGAAGAAACGACTAATCTGAGATATACCGACAATAACATGGAGTTAGTGTTTGTCGAACTTCCGAAATTTACCAAAGAATTGTCACAGTTAGAAACTCTAGTGGATAAATGGATTTATTTCATGAAATATGCTAACACGCTGACACAAATTCCAGAAACAATGGATGTCGTCCCAGAGATTCATCAAGCCTTTGACATAGCAAATCAAGTTAATTTAAATCCTGATGAACTGGAGGCTATCGAACGGCAAGAAATGTTTATTTACGACCAACAAGGAGTTATAATCTATGCTGAGAAACAAGCTCGAAAAGAAGCTCAAAAAGAAGAAAAACTGGCGATCGCACGGCGATTACTCGATCGCCTAGATGACGAAACCATCAGTCAAACAACCGGACTCAGCATCGAAGAAATCAGGAATTTGCGATCGGATAGAATTTAGAGCAAAGTTATCCACCTGCTTTCAACCACCCAAAAACCTGCTCCACAGTCAAATCTAACGTTAAAAAATTTGGCACGGGCAGGCGATTTTGTCCCGTCAACTCAACTGGTTCCTGTCCAGGAATAAATACTAAAATAAACCGCTCCTCTGGATCGATTAACCATCCAAGCTGAGTGCCGTATTTCAGACAGTGTAAAATATTACTAATCACCTTAGTTGCTTTCTGATCTGGGGATAAAATTTCCACTGTCCAGTCAGGATGAGTCTCAAAAGCATTCGGAACTTCACCATCCGCTTCAAAAGTGATTCTTTCCCAAGCAAACACTGTAACATCCGGCACAAGAGAACGCCCGCCAAAAGTACAGCGCAATTCTGGAAAAGCAAGGGCAATTTGTGCCGTTTCCGCAACCTGATTTACAGCGTTACAAAACTTGAGTTGCAAGCGAGAATGTTTGCCTTGGGGCATAAGCTTTTGATGAATGCGTCCGTTAATAAATTCACTCGCAGGTTGAGTTTCCGGCAGTTTGAGGAAAGCTTCGAGGGTGAGAGATGTTGGAAGTGCTGTTGTCATCGCTTTGGATTCGGTGTCATTGCCACTCTGCCACAATTTTATCGTTTTTCTGCCAGTTTTCCCTTTATGACGAGTGGCAATAGTTTAATTTAGCTTTGTCACACCTTAAATTCGATCGCCCTTTCCCAAAACCCCACCCCAAAACCCACCTCAAAACCTACCCCAAAAACAACTTATACGCCGGATTCTGACTCTCATCCCCATACTGATAGCCCAGAGTATCCAAAAAAGCCTGCCATTCCTGCATCTCATCCGGCGGTACTTGAATCCCCACCACAATTCGCCCGTAATCAGCCCCGTTATTCCGATAGTGAAAAACGCTGATATTCCAGTTAGGACTCATCGAACCCACAAACTTCATCAACGCACCAGGACGTTCGGGAAATTCAAACCGATAAAACAGTTCGTGATTTGCCAGCAGAGAACGGCCGCCCACCATGTGCCGCAAGTGCAATTTCGTTAATTCATCATCAGTTAAATCGAGAGTCTTAAAGCCGCAATCTTCAAAACTTGCCGCTATTTTCACCGCATCAGCGCGGTTTTGAATTTGCACGCCAATAAAAATATGTGCCGCTTTTTCATCCGCAATTCGATAGCTGAATTCAGTTAAATTGCGCTTCCCCAGACATTCGCAAAACCTGCGGAGACTTCCCGGCTGTTCGGGAATTGTGACTGCAAAAATCGCTTCCCGACGTTCGCCAAACTCTGCCCTTTCTGCTACAAAACGCAGGCGATCGAAATTCATGTTCGCGCCGCAAGCAACCGCAATTAATGTTTCTCCTGCGACTTGTTCCCGTTCGACGTAAGCTTTCGCACCTGCGATCGCCAATGCGCCGGCAGGTTCTAAGATCGATCGCGTATCCTCAAAAACATCCTTAATCGCCGCACAAACATCATCCGTATCCACCAAAATAATCTCATCCACATACTCTTGACACAGGCGAAAAGTTTCCTCCCCAACTTCCCGCACCGCAACGCCGTCAGCAAATAAACCCACCTGCGACAAACGCACCCGTTTACCCGCTTTCAGCGATTGATTCATCGCATCGGAATCCACAGGTTCAACGCCGATAATCTTAATTTCCGGGCGCAACCGCTTGATATAAGCTGCAATTCCCGAAATCAATCCGCCGCCGCCAATGGCCACAAAAATCGCGTGAATCGGTTTTTGATGTTGCCGCAGAATTTCCATGCCGATCGTACCCTGTCCCGCGATTACGTGGGGATCGTCAAAAGGGTGAATGAAAGTCAACCCTTTTTCTGCCTCTAATTGGCGCGCAAAGGCGCAAGCATCATCGTAGGTATCCCCGTGCAAAACCACCTCTCCACCGCGCGCTATCACCGCATTAACCTTCACCTGCGGCGTAGTTACGGGCATGACAATAATCGCGCGAGTTCCCAGGTGGCCCGCAGCGAGGGCGACTCCTTGGGCGTGGTTGCCGGCGGAAGCTGCGATGACACCTTGTGCTAGCAAATCCGGCGACAGTTGGGCCATTTTGTTGTACGCGCCCCGCAGTTTGAAGGAAAAGACAGACTGCATATCTTCTCGCTTCAGCAGCAGTTTATTGCTGAGCCGCGTTGATAGATTGGGGGCGCATTCTAGGGGGGATTCTTGGGCTACATCGTAGACGCGGGCGGTGAGGATTTGGACTAGGTAATCGCAAAGCATGGCGTTAGCAGGTTGGTAGATGCCGGATGGTGGGATAATTGTATGGTATTTGTGTTAGTATTTTGCGGGAATGGCGATCGGGCTTCGCAGCTACGAAATATTCAGTCAGCGCGATCGGATGTCGTTACATAAATAATCAAACCAACTCTGGCATCGCGATCGAACTTTAAGCCTAATTCTGTTTCCGAAGTTATTTCTACGCGATTTTGAGACAGATCGTTAAGCTGAATGCTCTCAATTTTAGCAGAGTAGCAGTACGACAATTCCTTATTAACTAAAACAAGAAAAACACTTTCTCCTACAGTTAATGTAACTTCCTTAACTTTCGCTACCCCTGCTTGTGGCTTTTTGAACCACTCAGTAATGTTTCCAATCTCCCTTACCAGCCCTCGATCTGGCGTAAAATTATATTGTAGGTAACTAAATCAGCAAGTGACTTACATAAAGCCTCAACAAAATCAGCTAAGTCCAACAGTTCTTGAATTCCCAGTATCTCGTTTACAAAGCCGTGTGCTGCTTTATTTCGATAGTCAACCAATTGTTTGAGTTCTCCTTCTGCCGTGTTTTGACTACTACGAATTTCCTCGACAAAGTATTTAATTTCTTTGTGGTTAATTACCCATTTCCATGCCTCATCAATTCCAGCATTTCTCAAGACTGTTTCTAGGACTTCCTTGCGTAAATTTTGCTCGTGCAATAGAAAAGCATCTGGAAGTAGCTCGTATTTTCCAGTGTTAGTAATGCCGCAGGATAATCCTTGAACTACTTTCTCAACTGAAAGATGTTGAAACCTATTCTTTTTGATGTCAATCAATAAACGCCCTATACCCTCTCGATGGGTATTTTGGATTTTTTCTCCTAAATCTGAATAACGCGGAACCAAATCGGGCATAAGTTGCAGCCAATCCGAAATTAAATCCTCAACAAAGCGCTCGTAAATAGCATACAATCTAGTTACTACGGCACAGCGCTCGTAAATTTGCCATTCTCGTTTGCTACAGATTACTTCTATTAATGCGGCAAATTCAGGATGTTCTTTCAACTGTTTTATATCTGAACTGTCTTGAAATACGATTTTTCTAAGTCTATCGTTAGTCTTTATCATCGAACGGACAGTGGAAATTTTGAGGCTGACTGTCTTGAGAAGCTCGTCAAACATCGCAAGTTACTCTCCGATAACTTGCGAAAGCATTTCGTCAAATATCCCGATTCGCTCCTGAATCTCTGCCTTGGTTTTTCCACCTCCTGTGAGAAGACGAGATTCAGGTTTTTTAAAGATGTTCTTTGTCTCTTCAATAATTCGGTCTTTTAGAGCAATTAATCTTTTTTCATATTGCAAGTACCTACTTAAACACACCATAATTGCATCATAATATGCTTTATAAGTCTTGTTTGACCAAGTTTGAGTTTTCTGGTCAAATGGTTTGAATAAATGCTCTCCGTAAATTAGGTGAGCTATTGTGATAGTTTTGAGAAAAATAGATTCCAAGTAATTGATATCTTCCTCATCAAAATTTAAACTTCTCATCATGTACAAATCTAAAAATCCTTCCATTCCCCCTTGGTAATTATCAACGTTTATGAGAGCAAAAAAACGCAGAACTAACTCAGCATCTTCCATTTTTTTATAAAGGGTATTTTTCTCCAATTCGGGGCTGTCATCCTGTGTCGGAATTCCCCAAGCTTCTGCAAATATGGGATGGCGCGATAATTTTAGCAACAGTTCATTGAACTTTCCATAATACAAACAGTTTCGCACTTCCTGTTGACTTAAATCTACGCCTCCAGTGTTAAGGCGCTCGAAGGTTTTTTGTTTTAAGAATAGAGCCTCTTCAGGATCGGAGGTTGATTCTGCAATAATTACTGTAGATGAGATAGAACGACGGTCGATACCTGCTCTAATTTTTTGAGGAAGTTGATTGTAGGTACGTCCATTTAATTCAGGCCAAAGTTCAAGCCCTGTTAATGAAAGCTTGTTTTCATAAAAATCCTGAATCGCAGTAATTCTTTGTTGACCATCCATAACCTCATATGAATAGTATTCTTTTTCGTATAAAATTATTGATGGAACTGGAATATTAACGAGAAATGATTCGATTAGTTTGGATTGCATTTTGGTGGTCCAACGCGCCCTTCTTTGGTAAAATGGTCGCACTTCCATATAACCAGGCTGCTTTAATGCCTGGACAAAACTAGGAAGCTTTTCACGGTTGATTTCAGTAAGAATTCTATGCTCTCTTAACTCGTATTTATGGTTGATTTCACTATCGGATATTTTAGTGCGAGTTTTTGCTGGCGAACTCTCCCACATTTTTTGTTCAAATGATGCGAGCTGCATTTCCGTAGTCTCCCTAAGCACAACTTGTTAATAATTATAGCATTTACACGATTGGCCGAGCGACTCAAATCTAGCAAAAAGTGCGCTCGCCAATTATCCCCGCAGCAGAGCGCTCGCCCGTACCCATAGCAAATTAGATCCCCGACTTATTCAAAAGATCGGGGATTTAGACCCACAAAACCCGAAGCTTCCAACCCTGCATATATCTAATCAGGACATGCAAAACCCGTTCGAGGGTCACTAATAAACAAACCCAAAACCAGCGAGTCCATCACCGTATCCCAGACAGGAGTCAAACGTTTAGCATCATCAACCCAATAGTCAAAAGTAATCAAACACTGAACATTAGAACCCAATCCGATACAGATTCGCGAATAAGCTTCCCGCTGTTCCGGAGGGTCGATAAACTTAAATTCAGTCCAAACAACCCGAGCAGTTTGCCGCTTCAATTGGATAATATCCCCAGGATCGATCGGATTTCTGGTATCATCTTCAACTATCTTCTGCAATAGCGGCACCAGCGGAAATTCTCCCCAATTACCAGGAGGTAACAAATTAAACGAAACCTCCAAACAACAATCATCATCCGGCGGCTTTTTATCCGTAAACCGGAACGACTTAGTATCCGGTTCAAAATGCCAATCTTGCGGGACATCAAAGCGGACTGCACCTCTTCCTGCGACAAAGATGCGAGTTCCAGGCTGAGATTTCCAATTATGGTCTTCTTTGAGCTCCAGAGTTTCCTTGAGCCATTCTTGCTTTTTGCGCTTAGACATAAACAGAACACCAAATTACTGCTAATGTGTCGTTTGAGACTTGGCAAACACATTTTAACTCTATTTTGCTCGCCCTTTGCTCAAATATAAAAATCCTTACAAAAATTACCCACGGGTATCGAGAAACCGGGTTTTTGCACAAAAATCCTTCGTCGCAGCCCGAGAATTAATAAAAAACCCGGTTTCTTTAGTCGCAGCGAGTAATTCCTGTATAACAATCCTTACAATAATTATCAATTTCTCTCTGCGTTCTCTGCGCCTCTGCGGTAAAAAAAATCCTTTCACAAATTCCTAACTTTTCTTTCTAACTTGAGGAATAACACATCTAATTCCGCCTTTATGCCCAGCCGCATCGCCCTTGTAGCGGGGGATAACATGAATAGCCGCGTGACTGCGACTTTGACCCGCATCTTTATTAATATTGATACCCACATTAAAACCGTCAGGCTGAAACTCTTTATTTAACATCTCTTGCACCTTATTCGCCATAAACCAGCAAGCCGATTGTTCCCTAAACGGCAGTTCAAAATAATTGGCAACGTGACGCTTCGGGATAATTAAAACATGACCTTTGCTGGCGGGATAACCGTCAAACATCGCGTAGGCTGTGGCTGATTCAGTTAGCAAAGTTAGATTTCTGTACGGATTGCAGAATATGCAGTTATTAGTTGAATTTCTTTGATGATTGTAATGCACGTATTCGTAAATTTCGCAAGACTCATTTAAGAGAGACGACTTAAACGGAAGTTTGACAATGCACTGATAGGTAGGTTTTTTGTGTACGTAATGTTCTCGAAAACCTTCTTTTTTGATATCCCTTCTCACGGCAAAATATGCTTTACCTCCCGGTTTCAAGAGGTTCGACACTTCCATCAGCACATTCGCTTGTTCTTCGGGAAATAAAACATTTAAAACATAAAAGCAAATTATAGTATCAAATTTATTTTGGGGGAATTCAGGAAAATAATAAGAGTCGTAACCTGCAATATCAAAGCCTTTTTGCTGCAACAATTTAACATCACTCCCGAAGCCGCACCCAAAATCTAAAACTTTACCTTGCAACAAGTTTTGCTCTAATAAAAATTTTGCCGGAAATGACAAGTAAATTCTTTCGATTGCTGTGAGGTGGCTGAATTTATTTTGTTGCTTCTTCATGGCGGCATAAATTTGATTTAAATCGATATTCTTCAGTCTCTTATAGAGGGACTTTGTTTGACAAGAAGCGATTTCAAGATCCGAATTTTATCTAAAAATTGTATCATTATTGCAGTTTGGCGATCGCCCCTTTCTCCACCAACACCTTACCAGTCACCAAATCCCGCACCGTAGCCAACAAAACCCGCCTCTGATCCACCTCAAAACTCACCGAAACCCGATCGATCCCCAACACCCCAGGCGGATTCAAATGCGCCACACAAACCTCCTGGTGGTGGCTTTCCAGAGAGCGAAAATCGCTGTGTTTGTTGAGCAAACTGCTCGTCATTTGACCTTTTTCGTTAAAACTAACCTCCGCTTGCGACACCTCCGCAACTTCCCCAATATCCAACCGAATTTCCCTTTGTCCTTCAATGGCCACTTGCAGCGTCAACTCATCAGAACTTTCACAAGGATACTTCATTTCCTTGCTAAAAATCGGCGAATAAGCATAAGCTTTAGCATAAGGTTCCCAGAGGCGAATTGCATAGCTGTGGCGCAAATAATCGTCCACACTCGCCAATTGTGTCAGGGCTAAAGCACCGTGCGCCACAGCTTCAAAAGGCTTGTCTGTTTTAACTTTTTGCCGCCCGAAGTACGAAACAACTAAATTAGACACAGCCGGAATTAGAGAAGTTCCTCCTACCAGCAAAACCTGTTCGATATCTGCTTTCCCGATACCTTTTCCCAGCGCAATACTCAGCACTTCATCTAAAGCTTCCCGCAACTGTTCCAACAACTGCCGGGATTCCAGAATTTCCTCAAGCTGATCTCGGTTTAACTGCAAATCGTAAGACATAAAATTTTCATCATCAAACCAACTTTCCTTCGCCTCATTAACTTGAGAAACTTGAATCTTTAACTTTTCTGCTATTTCTAATAAATTTTGCCAGCCAACCCCGCCGACTTCGGCCCGCGACGAACCAATTTGCCGCAAATAATCTTCAACAATCCATATGTCAATATCTTCGCCACCGACATAAGCATCGGATTTTGCTAACACTTCGGCACGCATTAAATTGTGGCTGTGAGATTGGCTATTTTTGACTGAGGAAGGAGGCGCAGTGCGAACCAAGCTTAAATCTAAAGTTCCGCCGCCAAAATCGACTACTAAAACTAGAGAACCGGGGCGTTGTACGGCATATCCCAGGGCGGCTGCGGTGGATTCATCGATTAGCTGAACTTCCTCAACTCCCAGAGATTCCGCCAAGTCGCGAAACCAATCTAGATATCGCTCAAATGCTCCGACTGGAACTGTAAAAATTACTTTGTCTGGTTGTATATTTTGCTGATATAATTGTTTCCAGATTGTTCGGATAAACTGTTCTGCCACTGATTCTGGCGTGTACTTTTCGCCGTCGATATTTCTGGCTGGGGGCTGATAATCGGCTGCTAAGTCGCGTTTAAAAGCTTTGAAGAAACGGTCTGGCTGGGACTGTCCTAAACGCTGCGATCGCACTTTTTCTCCCAATACTAACTCTCCCATATTTTTCACAAACACTAAAGTCGGCACTACAGGTATTTCTCGGGCATTTCCGCTCGATTTTTTGATTTTGAAAATCCGGGACATTTCGCCCAATCTCAAAGTTTCCGGTGTTTGCGTATCCGGGTTGAGAATGCAAACAACCGTGTTGCTGGTACCGAAGTCTATTGCAACTGTAGTCATGTCTATTTTAGATTTTTAATTTAATTTTTTATTCCCGGTGGGAGGCTGCGACTAACTTTAGCAGGAGCCAGAATTTGCTCTCCATCTCGATAGCCCACAAATCTCACGTAAACTAAATCTCCTTCTGTTATATCCTCAACATCCGGCTGGTGCAACTGCGGATTGTAAGCAACTTGTTCCCAAGCTGAACCAATTGTTTCAAAATCCCAACTTGACAAGAGATTTTCTAGGGGCGTAAACAAAGCCGAGAGATTTTTGGCTGGCATATCCGGCTTGGCTTCTGCCATTTTGCGGGCGGCGGGATAGTTGGTTAACAAAGTTTGCAACTGTTCAAAGGTGGCGCGGCGAAAATCGGCAGTTAGTTGAGTTTTTTGCTGCTGCAATTCTTCCCGCAGCCGGAAACACTGCTGTCTCAATTCTTCGATTTCGCTGGGATTAGTTGTGATTGTAGCCGATACGGGCAGCGCGCTTAAAGTGCGATCGAATTCTTGGAAATTCAAATTTAGCACAGTTGCCAGCCGCCGCAGTTGGTCTACTGTGAGTTTTCCCACGTCTCCCTGCCGCACTAAGCGCACCCCGAAGCGACTTAAGCCTGCTTGTTCGCCTAAATCTTGCCAATCGACGATATCTAGCTGATTCATGCGTTCTCGGAGAATTGTATCGTACTTAAACTCGATCGCATCTCCGGCCTCGGATGCAGCATAAAGGTAGACTAAAATTAGAAAAATGCCCCCGACAGCTAGCGCGATACTGAAGGCAGGCAGTGTTGTTGCATCAACTGTTACGCCGAGGAGATAGAACATTGTTAAATTTTCTAAACTTGTTTTAAAGTCTGAGTTTGTTCGGCGGTCAAATTTTCTTCGCCTTCATAGTATTCTGGCAGCAAGTCTTGAGATTCTACTTTACCTAGGGCTTTTTCAATTCCGGCGGTGGTTTCGGTGCAACTCGAACCAGTGGCGTTGAGGACGGTTTCGGTAATTTTGCCGTCTTTGCCGATGCGGTATTCTATTTGGCGGTACTCTGCCATAGTTCCTCTTGGTTTAATGCTTGACAGTTTAGTTTTGACTGTTGAGTTATATTATAGATTCTGTTTACCAATTATTCAAATGAATTTTTGTAGCGACAATGCAACGGGGGTTTCGCCGGAAATTATGGCAGCGATTGCAGCGGCTAATTGCGGTGCAGTTATGTCCTATGGAGATGATGAATACACTGAGCGTTTGCAAGTGAAATTCTCGGATTTGTTCGAGACATCGGTGACGGTTTTTCCTGTAGCAACGGGTTCGGCTGCTAATTCTCTGGCCCTGGCGGTTATGACTCCGACCTACGGCGCTGTTTACTGTCACGCCCAATCTCATATTAATCTGGATGAATGCGGCGCGCCGGAGTTTTTTACTGGCGGTGCAAAGTTGGTGACACTAACAGGAAATCATGGTAAGATAAAGGCAGAGACTTTAGGTGAAATAGTCGATCGCGCTGGTGCAGGAATCGTCCACCACGTACAGCCCGCCGCCGTCAGCATCACACAAGCCACAGAAGCCGGCACAGTCTACAATCCAGCGGAAATAGCGCACATTTCGGAGGTTGCTCGCAGCCACAATTTGCACCTGCACATGGATGGAGCCCGCTTTGCCAATGCTGTTGCTAGTTTGGGCTGTACGCCTGCGGATATCACTTGGCGCGCCGGTGTCGATATCCTCTCATTTGGAGCCACAAAAAACGGCGCGATGGCTGCGGAAGCTGTGGTATTTTTCAATCAAGAATTAGCAAAGACTTTCCCATTTTACCGCAAGCGCAGCGGGCATCTCTTCTCAAAAATGCGATTTTTGTCGGCGCAGTTGGAAGCATATATAACAGATGATTTGTGGCTAATAAATGCGACTCACGCCAATAAGATGGCTGCTAAATTAGCGCAAGGTTTGGCAGGAGTTGAGGGAGTCAATTTTTGCCATCCCGTCGAAGCTAACGAGATTTTTATGCAGCTTCCCGAATCAGTGATTGCAGCAGCTTTTAGTCAGGGTTTTCAGTTTTATCGGTGGGAGAACTCTACCGTCAGACTGGTAACAGCTTTTAATACTAAAGAAGCAGATATTAATGCTTTCGTGGATTTTTGTAAGAGCGAGATTTCCCCTAAGATTGAAAAAGGTTTGTAGTGAGGACTTTAGTCCGCATCCATGAAGGATTTTACTCCTCACTACAATATTGAAAAAAGGTTTGTAGTGAGGACTTTAGTCCGCA